>NZ_FNGO01000004.1 GCF_900103135.1 Halarsenatibacter silvermanii
AATCTTTTATCTCTTCATCCCTATCCCGAAAAAACTTTTCTATAAGTTTTCTACCATACCTGTTAAAAATCTTTTGCAATTCCGCTGAAAGCTCAGAAATGTCTGTTTCAGAATCATTCATCATCATTTCTTCAAACTTTTCAATTAAAACAAAAATGTCTTCACCAAACTGGTCAATTAGTTCTTCATATGTTATACTTTTTAACAAGAGGACTCCCTCCTTAATTTTGTTTTGGGTGGATCTAAAACAATTATATCAGGGGGAGTCCTCTTTTTTAATGCCAGATACTTTTTTCAGACAATTATAACTTTGACCCTACAACTATTTTACACTAAGAAGATTAAACCCTGTTTTTAAACCGGGAGACAGCTTCTGCCGGATTTTCTTTTCCAAATATAGCAGAGCCAGCAACTATAACATCAGCCCCGGCATCAACTATCTCGTCAACATTATCGAGTTTTATACCTCCATCTACCGCCAGCTCGGCAGAGCTGTTATGTCTTTCTATCATATCTCTGGCCGCGGAGATCTTTTCACGCATGACCGGTATGAAACTCTGACCTCCAAAACCGGGGTTAACCGACATAATCAGAATCATATCGAGCTCGGGCATTAAATATTTGATATTCGCCAGAGGAGTATGAGGATTGAGAGAGATTCCCGCCCGACAGCCCTCATTTTTTATCTGCTGCAGGACCCTGTGGCTGTGAAGAGCGGCCTCTTCATGGAATGTTATAATGTCTGAGCCAGCTTCTGCAAAATCTTCGATAAAATCTTCAGGATTTTCTATCATCAGATGTGTATCAAAAGGGAGTTCGCTAAAATCTCTTAAATCTTCGATCACCACCGGTCCAAAAGTCATATTGGGAACATAACTACCGTCCATCACGTCAAGATGAAGATAATCAGCATTTTCTATCTGCTGCAGCTGTTCCCTGAGCTGAGAAAAATCGGCTGCCAGCAGTGAAGGAGCAATCTTAGCTGTAATGATCATCACCCTCCTTGCGAGCGGCCTCAACCAGTTGACAGTATGAATTATATCTGAATTCTGGAATTTCGTTATTTTCTACGGACTCTTTTACAAAACAATCGGGTTCATGAGTATGAGTGCAGGTGCTGAAATGACATTTATTTTGATATCCACTGAAATCCGGAAAATAATTTTTCACTTCTTCAGGTTTTAGATTTTCCAGAGTTAAGGAAGTAAAACCGGGACTGTCAGCAACCCAGCCATTTCCGGGAAGCGGCACTAGTTTAACCTGGCGGGTGGTATGAGTTCCTCTGCCCAGTTTTTCACTGATATCTCCCACCGTGAGCTCCGCCCCTGAAACCAGTTCGTTGATCAGAGCCGATTTGCCCACACCAGAAGGTCCGGCCATTACGTTTATGCCGGCAAACAACGACTCCTTCACAACCTGCAGATTTGTCCCTTTACTCACACTAAAAATATGAACTGAATAACCGGCATTTTTGTAGGCTGTAATCTTATCCTCCTGTTTAGCGGGAAAATCGGAATCGAGATCGAGTTTATTTATTAAAATAACCGGATTCAGACCTTCTTTTTCCACCAGCAGAATAAATCTATCGAGCAGACTAAAATCTATCTCCGGTTCTTTGATCGAAAACATTATATTTACGGCATCAACATTGGCCACTTTGGGACGATGTAGAAGATTATCCCTGGGAATTATCTCCTCAATCATCCAATTTTCGAAAACAACCCGATCCCCGGGAAAGATCTGCTCCTGAACCCTGCCCCTGACTTCACAGCGATGCTTTTGACCTTCATCGTCAACAACGTAAAAAAATCCGCCCACTGCTTCGGTTACTATACCCTTCATAATTCTGTAATTTCTCCCTTCTTTAATTGAAGGTTTGGCTGTATATTATTTCATCCTCCTTAATTATTTGATAATGCGTTTCTCCTTTACTGTAAACGCTGACTTCTATGTTTCTCTCAGGTTCAATCATTCTCTGCCAGATCAAATCTCTTCCGAGATCGTCCTCGACCAAAATTCTATATTCGGCAGCTTCATCGCCGGCGGAGGTAAAACTTAAAGTTCTTAAATTGACATCCTCTGCTTCTTCATCCAGGGTCGTACCTGAGCTGATTTTGACATCAACTCCTCTACCCGCAGTGACCCTTTTGCCTACCTCCAGCGATTGACTGATGATATAACCTTCGGGGTGCCTTTTACTCTCTACTCTTCTGACTCCTCCCAGGCGCAGATTATTATTTCTCAACATTTCCTGAGCGTCTCTCCACTCCATTCCCAATAACCCCGGCACTCTCACCTGAGAAGGCGAAGGTCCCATGCTGATAATAATCTCTATTTCCTCGCCCTTACGTTTTTCAGAATCCGCCTCAGGAACAGTACCGGCCACTTTTCCTTCCTCATACGTATCCGAAAATTCATAGCTGATATCTCCGGGTTCGAAGCCGTGATTTTGAAGCTCAATCTCCGCTTCTCTTTCAGAGAGGCCGCTGACTTCGGGGATTTTTAACTTTTCCGTCCCGGAGCTGATGTAAATGATGACGGGACGAAGCTGTCGAATTTCGTTTCCGGGTTCGGGATCCTGTTCGGCAACATGATCGGCTGGAATATCCGGATGATTAACGTCTTCACCGATTTCAGATTCCAGCCCCCGGTCCGAAAGTTCTTCTTCGGCGTGTTCGATCTCCATGCCGATAAGATCGGGAACCTCAACTACAGGCACATCCATAAAAAAATTGTATCCCAAAAAAGCAGCCCCCAGCAGAACCACAGCAGAAATCGTTAAAATTAATCCTGCTTTCCAGAATGAAAGCCCACTATTCTTTTCTTCATCTTCATTGTTTTCCCTATCATTCCGTTTTTGAACATCATCCCTGTCTGGCCCTTCAGCAGATTTAAATTTCAGTGTATCGCGCTTTTCAACGGATTTTTTATCGCCTGATCTTTTATCATTCAGTTTTTTAAGAGCCAGATCGATCTCAGATTTGAACTTCCCGGCTGAACTATATCTCTCCTCGGGATTTTTAGCCAGAGAATTTTTCAACAGCTCGCCTGCAGCGACGGGTATATCTTCATCTTCAATCTCTGGCAGCGGAGACTGGACATGCTGGACGGCAATCGAGATGGGGGTGTCTCCGGTGTAAGGGACTTCCCCTTTTAACATTTCGTACAAAACCACTCCCAGCGAATAAATATCGCTGGCGGGCCCTACCTTATTGCCTCTGGCCTGCTCCGGAGAGAAGTAATGAGCACTGCCCTCGATAGAATCGGTAAGGTTCATGGTGTCCGCCGTGTTTACCGCCCTGGCGATGCCAAAATCCGTCACTTTGATCCTGTTATTCTCAGTAACAAGTATATTATGCGGTTTTATATCGCAGTGAATTATGTTCTTTTCATGAGCCGCTTGAAGAGCTGATGATATTTGTTTGGCTATTTTAAGGGCAGAATCGGGACTTAAAGCTTTTTCACTCTCTATCAGATTTTTAAGAGTATCCCCTTCGACCAGCTCCATGATCAGATAATGATGATCTCCGGATTGACCGATGTCATAAATATCAACAATGTTCGGATGAGAAAGTCGAGCAACCGCCCTGGCCTCTCTGCGCATTCTCTCAACAAAACTATCATCGGTTATATATTCCTTTTTCAGCATTTTTATAGCAACAGGCCGGTCCAGCAGCAGGTCGGTGGCCTGATAAACTATCGCCATTCCACCTCTGCCGATTACCTCATTTATTTTATACCTGTCTTCTAATTTCTTCTTCAATCTCGCTCACCTCTAACTCAGAAAATCTGAGCTGCTATTACGGTAATATTATCTTTCCCTCCGGCTTCCAGGGCCGACTGAATAAGCCGATCACAAATTTTTTCAGACGTTTCTTCTTCTGCCTGCAAAATAATATCGGCTATATCCTCTTCACCGACCATATCAGTTAACCCATCGGTACATAGAAGGATGATATCATTTTTCCGAAGACTTACGCTGCCCCGATCTATATCTAAATTTTTTCCCAACCCGATTGCCTGAGTCAGAACGTTGCTCTGCGGATGCTGGAATGCTTCTTTTTGAGAAATTTTTCCCTGTTCGACCATTTCAGCCACCAGCGAGTGATCGCTGGAAATCCTGGTCAATTCCTGGTCTCTGTATAGATAAATTCTGCTGTCTCCTACATGACCATAATAGAGTTTGCCTTCCGAGATTGCGGCACAGGATAAAGTGGTACCCATGCCGCTGTACTGCGGATTTTCCTCGCCTTTTTTTAAAACTTCACGGTTAGTCCTTTCCACCAAATTTTTCATATGATCCGGAGAAATCTCGCACACTGATAGATCAAAATTGTTTATCGTCTCGATGACAGTCTCGCTGGCTACATCCCCTGCCTGATGCCCCCCCATACCATCTGCAACAGCCAGAAGGGGCAGGGGATCGGTCTGCACAAGATAATTATCTTCATTTTTAGCACGCATCAGACCTTTATCGGTACCGCCACAAACTTCCATCATCAAAAACCACCTCTATCCCTGCGCAGTTGACCGCAGGCGGCTTTTTCGTTCTCGCCTCTGCTTTTTCTGATAGTAACCGGCAGATTCATAGCTTCCAGCCAGTTTTTAAATTCTCTTAATTTTTTCCGGCCGGAAGGCTTAAATTCGAGTTCACTCACGTCATTGGCCGGAATCAGGTTGATATGACATTTGAAATCGCGAACATAATCGGCCAGATTTTCAGCATCCTGGCGGCGATCATTGATGCCGGAGAACAGCACATACTCGAAAGTGATCCTCCGCCCGGTGATATTCTGATATTCCCTGAGCGCAGAATGAAGCTCGGCCAGAGAATATTTTTTGTTGATGGGAACCAGTCGGGAACGCAGTTTATCATCAGCTGCATGCAGTGAAACAGCCAGTACGATCTGAGGGAAGCTGCGGGCAAATTCGGCAATTCGCGGCACTATACCGACTGTGGAAACGGTAATCCGCCTGCTGCCGATATTGAAACCTTTCTCATGTGTGATAATCTCCAGAGTTTTGCTTACATTTTCATAATTTAAAAAGGGTTCACCCATTCCCATAAAGACAACATTGCTCACGCGTTTGCCCTCTTCTCGGGCGAACTTCTTCATACGCCAGATCTGCTCTACAATTTCTGCCGATTTAAGATCCCTGGCTTTGCCCGATAGTCCCGAAGCGCAGAAAGCACATCCAGCATTGCAGCCAAGCTGAACCGAAACACAGGCGGTATATCTGCCCGCTTCCGCGCCGGGAATCAGAACTCCTTCAACGTATTCGCTGTCATCTGTCTGCCAGAGAAACTTTATGGTGTTATCTTCAGCTCTTGATAAATCCTGACGCGACAGAAGCTCAAATCTGTAATCTTTTATGAGCACAGACTGGAGATCTGCAGGGAGGTTTTTCATTTTTTCCGGATCATTGACAAGGTTGCAGTAAAGCCAGTTATAAATCTGTTCCGCCCTGAATGATTGAAACCCTTCCCGCTCACATTTCCCAGCAAGATCGGCAGGGGTAAAACTCATAATCTCTTTCATATAATGATGATCCTCCTCATGAAGCTAAATATGAAACCAGGAGCAGTTTTATCTCGATTCTATAAAGGGAACTTCTCTGGTTTCCACATAAACCTTGCCTCCTCCCTGCAGAAGTCCGGAGCGAGGCATTTCATAACGGGCGGATACTATTTCAACCGACTCGACCTGATGAGAAGTAGTGACATATGTCTGCAGAAAACGCCCCAGAAAGGGCCCGACCAGATTGGCCAGTCCCATGGCCAAAAGCATAGTCCAGATGGAGAAAAAACCTGTTGTGAATAATATAATCAAAAATATCACAGCCGAAGCCAGGTTGGCCGCGGTTATAGTTGTACCGCAGCGGTCATGTATAACCAGCTCTTTCTCACCCCTGCTCAGACGCTTCAGGCCTTCCCGGGCGGCTTTTTCAACCCTGGAAATATCCTCTACTCCCAGTATATAAAAACCATCTTCTTCGGCATAGCCAGACAGTCCTTCATAGGGGAATAACTCTTCTAGAACGTTAATGGTTGCGTGCTCCAGAGCATGATTTTTTCTCAAAGCAGGTTTTTTGGCTATTCTGTAGAGTTCTCCGGGAACGGAAAATAAACTTGTTAAAGAGGTCAAAGTAAACTTTAATGGTATCAATAAAAGCAGAAATAAAAAAAACAAAAGAAAAGGCCCTATCAACACAGGAAAAAAGAATATCAATAAAAGAAATAATAACCAAAAAGCCATCTCGTCTCATCCCCTCCCCAGCAAAATCTAACCGCCCAGCAGTTCACCAGGCTCGGGTTGATAACCATTGATAAAATCTTCAGCCTGCATGCGCTGTCCTCCCTCGGGCTGCAGACTTAAAATCTGAAGAACACCCCGACCGGCGATCACCTGCAGTTTGTCATCACTGCCGGCCCTGATGACTGTCCCCGGTCTGCCGGAGTCATCAGAAATTTTTAAGTCGGATGCTGATTTTGCTTTCCAAACTTTTAATCTTTTGTTCCGAAAGGTGGTATAGGCGCCGGGCCAGGGATTCATCCCTCTGATAAAATCGACGAGTTCTTCTGCACTTTTCTCGAAATTTAATCTGCCGTCTTCTCTGGTCAGTTTGGGAGTATAGCTGGCCCTGCTCTCGTTTTGTGGAGAAGGTTCGATTTCTCCCTGATAATAGCCTTTAAGAGTTTCGCACAGCAGATCTGCACCTTCTGCTGCCAGACGATCATGAAGGCTGCCGGCCGTATCTTCACTGTCGATGGGCACTTTTCTTTTCAGCAGTATATCACCGGTATCGATATCTTCATCCATAATCAGGGTGGTAACTCCGCTATTTTTATCACCGTTTATGACGGCATGCTGTATGGGACTGGAACCTCTGTATTTGGGTAAAAGCGAAGCATGAAGGTTTACCGGGGCTGCTGAAGGAATCTTTAAAGTTTTCCGCTTTAAAATCTGACCAAAAGCCACCACGACAAAAAAATCAGGATTTCGGGAGCTCAAAACTTCAAAAGCTTCTGGCGAATTTACATCCTGAAAACTCATAACTTCCAGATTCAGCTTCGCTGATTTTTTTTCCACAGGTGTTACCGTCTTTTTCTGGCCGCGCCCTGTTTTGCGGGGAGGCTGGGTTACCACAAGATCAACATTTATTTTTTCGTCTGAAGCCAGTCTTTCCAGCGAGGGCAGGGAAAACTCAGGACTCCCCATGAAGATTATATCCATGTTAAATCATTCCACACTTCCAGGCTCTTTTTCCGGAGCCGCAGAAGAAATATCGACTACCTTGTCCACAAAAAGTTCGCCCTTGAGGTGGTCAATTTCATGCTGTATAACTCTGGCAGCAAGATCAGAAAACTTCCTGCGCTGCTGATTTTCTTCTTCATTCCGGTATTCTACCATTATTTCTTCGGCTCTGGGCACCGCTCCCTGTCTTCCCGGCACACTCAAACAGCCTTCCTCCATCAATTTCCTGCCCTCTTTTTCCACAATTTCAGGATTTATAAGAACGATCTCTTCGTCTTCAATCGAAATTACGACAATCTGCTGTAAAATTCCGACCTGATTGGCAGCCAGTCCCAGCCCCTCGTTTTCATGAAGTGTATCTTTCATATTTTTTATTATTTCTCTAGTTCTCTCATTGACATTTTCAACTTCTTTAGCTTTCGATCTCAGGATCGGATCTCCTATTGTTTTAAGGGGTAAAACGGCCAATCTTTCCACCTCCAGAAATACAAATTTTCTATCCAGATGAAAATCCTTCGCAAAAACTGCAAAATTAGCGACCCAATTTGAGTTGTATTATAACATTGAAAGGGGATCTACATCAACTGCGCTGTTTATCTCTTCGGGTTCCTCAGACTTTATAAATTTTTTGAGATAAGGAATATAGTTAAGGCGTGAATTTACATTTTCAAAAAATATCAGCATATGCCAGCGATAATTTTTCTTTATTCTAGTCAAAGGTGCCGGTGCCGGCCCTCTGTACGTCATGCTTCCGCAGGGTTTTGAAGCTATGAAGTCTTCCAGTTCGGAGGCAAAGGAAGCGACCGAATCGTGATTTTCCCCCTTGATTATGATCCTGACCAGCCGGGAGAGGGGGGGATAATTCAATTTTCTTCTCAAATTTATCTCCTGATCGTAAAATTTATGGTCTTTACCGCCCACAACATTTTCCAGAACGTAATGTTCGGGATCAAAACTCTGAATTATAACCCGGCCCTTTTTGTCTCCCCTCCCCGCCCTTCCGGCAACCTGAGTCAATAATTGAAAGGCTCTTTCTGAGGAACGAAAGTCGGGCAAATTTAAAACTGTGTCAGCTCCCATCACGCCAACAAGAGTGATATTATGAAAATCATGGCCTTTGGCTATCATCTGAGTGCCAACTATTATATCGAGTTCACCGCGGTCAATTCTGCTCAATAATTTTTTGTAGGAATCTTTGCTCCGGGTTGTATCCTGATCCATTCTGGCTATTGCAGCATCGGGATATAACTCTTCCAGCCTTGTTTCTAGCTTCTCAGTACCGGTGCCAAATTCCTTCAGGAGATCGCTCTCGCATTCGGGGCAATATTCAGGTATCTCGCTGCTAAAATCACAGTAATGGCATTTGAGCTGATCCGAGGTTCTATGATAGGTGAGAGTGATATCACAGTGCTGACATTCCAGCGCTTCTCCGCATTCTTGACAGAGAATAAAATTGGCAAAACCTCTCCTGTTCAAAAATATCAGAGACTGCTCGTTTTCATTCAGACGTTTTTCCAGGGCCTTTCTAATTTTTTTGCTGAAAACGTTTGAGTTCCCATCAGACATCTCCTGACGCATGTCAGCTATCTCGATATCCGGCATTCTGCCTCCACCGGCTCTTTCATCCAGGCTCAAATAAACATAATCTCCCCGGGAGGCAAAATGATAACTCTCCAGCGAAGGGGTAGCAGAGCCCATAACCACAGGAAAGTTTTCCACCTGTCCTCTGATCACTGCTGCCCCTCGAGCATGATAATAGGGAGGCGTTTCCTGTTTATAAGTATTTTCATGCTCCTCATCAATTACAATCAGACCGGGATTCTGCAGAGGAGCAAAAACAGCAGAACGGGCTCCTATGACAATGCTGGCTTCTCCGTTGCGGATCCTGAACCATTCATCCCTTCTCTCAGCGGGAGAGAGTCTGCTGTGCATGACTGCTATCCGGCCGGGAAATTTTCTATAGAAAAAATCGACCAGATAAGGAGTTAGAGAAATTTCAGGAACCAGAATTATCGCCTGCCTTTTATACTCAAGACAGGCCTCTGTTAACCGCAGGTAAAGCTCAGTTTTTCCGCTGCCGGTCACTCCGTGCAATAGAATAACTTCCGATTTTTCATTTTCTACGGCCGGCATCATCCTGTTTAGAGCCTGAGCCTGTTCATCGTTGAGGGTTATATTTTCATTTGCGGACCGATCTTTGGATGATTTCACGACATACTCCGGGCTTTTTTTTACAGTAATCTCACAGCGCTCGAGCAAATCTTTCTCTTCCAGCCCATACAGAACAGAGCGGGTAACTTCAGCCAGATCAATGATATCTGCGGCTGCCATAACCTCTTCTTCCCTATTTAAAAGAAATTCGAGAACTCTGGACTGGGCCGGCGCTCTTTTTTTAAGCTTTTCTATCGTGGCTTCGAGGTTCATTTTCTCCGGGACTCTATAATGAATTCTGGAGGTACCTGACATCTTTCCGGCCCTGACTCTGGCGGGCAGAGCAGCGCGAATGAAACTCTGCAGGGAAGTGTGATAATAAGATGAAAGTCTTTTCAATGATTTTATAAGCCCGGCAGAAAAACAGGGTTTTTCATTGATTATATCACCGGCAGGCTTTATTTTTTTGTGGTCTATATCCGGATTTTGTGTAAAGCCTGTTACATATCCGATAACTTTCCTGCTGCCTAGCGGCACAGTAATCTGCTGCCCCAGGGAAAAATCATCCGAACTCCTGTTTTTTCCGGGCATATATGTCAGTTCGCCGCTCCCGGTTATGGGAACATCTACAGTTACCTCGAGAAATTTATCCGACAATTTTCTCACCTTTGTTTATCTCCCTCATGCAGAGCAGCCCCCCCGGTAAAAGTAGAATGTAAAAAGTAAAGAACCTCCAGCCGAAGACCACAATCCCAACATAATTGCCGGGAATAAATGCCGCAAACAAAGACGCAACTCCTAGTTCAGCAATCCCACTGGCACCAGGTGTCGGCAAAAAAGGCAGAACCAGATATATGAGAGTCTGCATGATGTAAGCTCTCATAAAATTTGCTTCCAGCCCCATGCCCGAAAGCATAACGGGAATTATAAAAAATAACAAACTCCAGAACATAAAAGCCGAAATAAGAGCCAGAATCAAATGCAGGGGTCTATCACTCAAAACTCTCAGGGAGTTGCGAAATCTCCTCATCCCGTATTTTGCTCTCACCAGGTACCTTTTGGCCCTGATACTTCTCCGGAAAATACTGTTTATCACTGGTATATGAAGAACCTTATTAAAAATATTTTCAGCTACGTTGGGCACAAAAGAAAAGAGAACTATTCCCACCGATATTGAAGCCCCAAATAATATCACCATAATAAAAACATAAAAAGGAATCAAACCGCTGGATATATATCCGCGAAAAAAAGCAAAGAAAAAAATTGACATGATGCCTAAAAGCATCATTCTATAAACAAATTGGACTATTACTATGGAAGAAGCTTTGGCAACATCAACGCCATTCTTGGTCAAAAAATATACTCTGAAAGGACCTCCTCCGGTAGCAAAAGGAGTCACCCGGGAAGCAAAGGCGCCGGCGAGATAAACCTTAAGCCCAGCCCATATGCTGAGCTTTTCTTTTACAGCGAGAGCCAGTATTTTAAGGGTTAAGGAAGCAGCAAGCCAGTTGAGAACTGTCAAAACCATGAGTATAATTATCGTGTTATAATCCACATAATTGAAGATCTGTTCCAGCGCTTCCAGATCAATCGTAAAAAAGATGATTACAGCCGAGATACCCAGGCTTATACTCATGGCCAGTCTTACACCTTTGATCAAATTTTCTCTGCTGAACTCTTCCCTGATATGCATTATTTATAACACCCTAAAACTTTCTTTTAAAAAACCAGAGCTGTTGGTTCTTTTTCATATCAACTGGTTGAATATAGTTCAGTCATAACTATATTGCTTATTATTGTAAGTTATAAACTGCCCTGATTATCCAGTATATATGGCAATTTTACAGCGGGTCCGGATAAAGGACCATTTGTAATTATATCTTTACAGCCTTCCGGCCTTATCCTTAAGCATATCGGCCCTGTCAGTTTTCTCCCAGCTCAGATCCAGTTCCGGACGTCCAAAATGGCCGTAGGAAGCGGTCTGTAGATACACGGGATTTCTCAAATTCAAATCCTCGATGATTCCTTTCGGTGTTAGATCAAAATTTTCTCTGATAAGATGAACAAAATCCTCTTCCGAAATACTGCTGCTGCCGCCGGTCTTTACTGCTATTGAAAGCGGCCGGGCGACGCCGATCGCATAGGATAATTGTACCTCACATTCCTCAGCCAGCCCTGCAGCCACAATATTTTTGGCCACATAGCGCGCGGCATAAGAAGCCGATCTATCAACTTTGGTCGGGTCTTTGCCGGAAAAACAGCCCCCGCCATGCCGGGAACGGCCGCCATAAGTATCCACAATAATTTTTCTTCCGGTCAGACCGGCATCGCCGTGAGGACCGCCTATGACAAACCTGCCGGTAGGATTAATAAAGTATTCGGTATTCTCATCGAGCATATCTTCAGACACCACGGATTTGATCACATGGCTTGTTATATCATTTTCAAGCTGCTTCCTCGTTATATCGGGATGATGCTGGGCCGATACGACCACCTTGTCGACCCGAAAAGGGCGTCCGTCCCTGTATTCAACCGTGACCTGAGTTTTACCATCAGGCCTCAGATAATCGAGTGTTTTCTGTTTTCTAACCTCGGCCAGCCTGCGGGCCAGTTTATGTGATAAAACTATGGGCAGTGGCATCAGTTCCGGGGTTTCAGAACAGGCATAACCAAACATCAGCCCCTGGTCACCGGCCCCCAGTTCCCGCTTTTTCCCGGGAGAACTGTTTTTTTGAGCTTTATCAACCCCCATTGCTATATCGGAGGACTGTTCATCAATCGCGGTTATAACGGCACAGGTCTCACCATCAAATCCAAATTTAGCCCGGTTATAACCTATGTCGACGATGGTCTTTCTGGCAGTATCGGAGATATCCACATAACAATCAGTCGAGATTTCTCCAGAAACAAGAACCAGTCCGGTGGTGGTGAAGGTCTCACAGGCCACCCTGGCACCGGGATCTTTCTCAATGATCTCATCCAATACCGCATCAGATATTTGATCTGCCACCTTATCGGGATGACCTTCAGTAACTGATTCAGAGGTGAATTTATAATTATTTTTCATCGGTATCTCCCTTTCTATCTCTGATAAAAAAAACCAGACACAAAGCCAGGATGGCACCACTTACAGGTCTGGCTATCTGTATACCAGCCAGGTATAGGCTGTCCACCCTGATATCCTCTATAAAAAAGCGTCCCAGCGAGTAAAGTCCCAGGCCCAGGGCCAGAACTTTTCCCCGGCTATAAAATCGAGACCGGGTGTAGATAACGAGCAGGATAAAGACAAAAGTATTCCAGATAAATTCATAAAAAAAAGCGGGATGATAATAACTACCCTCTATATACATGCCCTCCCGAATAAAGCCGGGGAAAATTTCCATAAATTCCTGACTCACTTCGCCCCCGTGAGCTTCCTGATTGGCAAAGTTGCCCCAGCGGCCGACAGCCAGCCCCAGCAGAAATGCCGGGGTAAGAAGGTCTGCAAATTCCAGAAAATCAAAATCCCTTCGTCTGACAAATACAAATGTGTACAAAATACCGGTGATGATAGCGCCGTGGATGGCAAGGCCACCGCTGGTAATATCGATTATCCTGCGGAGATCATTACTGTAATATCTCCAGTTGAAAACGACATAATACAGCCTGGTACCTATCAGAGTAATTGGGAGTCCAAATAACAGAAAATCAATGATGTCTTCAGAATCATAGGACCACTTTTTACCCTGCCACAAAACATAAAAAAGACCCATCAATATTCCTGTAGTTACAAATATTCCATACCACCTGATGCTCAATCCGCGAAGCTCAAAGGCGACCGGGTCCACAGCATCTCCTCCTAAAACTAAAATAATTCTTTTATCCTGTCCAGCAAAATATCAGCTATCATCGCCTTGCTGCGTTCGGTGATTTTCTCTTCAAAATTTTGTCCGATCAGATAACCCTCGTTATTTTCCGATTTAAAGCCTGTGTTTTTAGCCGAAATATCATTGACAAACAGCATATCAGGTGCCTTTTTTTCATATTTATCCCGGCCCCGGACAAGAATATTTTCCGCTTCAGCAGCAAAACCGATGATTTTCTGGCCGGGTTTTTTCATTTCCCGCAGGGAATTCAGTATATCTGGATTTGGCTCGAGACTTAATTCCAGACCTGGCCGATCATTTTTTTTGATTTTGCCCGAAATAAAATTAGCCGGTTTAAAATCCGAAACCGCCGCAGCCAGAATTGCGGCATCCATATCCGGGAAAACCTGAGAGCAGATTTCGTGCATCTCTTCAGCCTTCTCAACAGAATAGTTCGAGCATCCTGCCGGCGCTTCCAGATCTGTTGGCCCAGAAACAAGGGTGACTTCCGCCCCTCGATAAATCGCTCTTTCGGCAGCTTTATAACCCATCCTCCCGGAAGAATGATTGCTCAAAAATCTTACCTCATCGAGCGGTTCTCTGGTGGGGCCGGCAGTGATTAAAAATTTATAACCTGCAAGGTCACCGGGAACCAGTTCTTTTTTGATTGACCTGACCAGGTCCTCAGGTTCCGGCATTCTTCCTTTTCCCTCTGTACCGCAGGCCAGCCGACCGGTCTCAGGAACTGCTATTTGGTAGCCCCTGTCAGCAAGAATATCTATATTATCCTGAACCACATCTTTTTCATACATATTTACATTCATGGTCGGCGCCAGTATTACCGGCGAATTTAAAGCCAGCATTGTGGTGCTGAGCAGGTCATCGCCCTGACCGGCAGCCAGGCGGGCCAAAAAATCAGCAGAAGCGGGAGCGACAATCCCTATGTCGATCCCTTCAGCCAGCTCAATATGGTTTATGGTGCTGTCAGCAGGTGGGGAAAATATATTCTTCTTGACGGGATTACCTGTCAGAGACTTGAGGGTTGTGGGAGTTATGAATTCACAGGCTGCTTCCGTCATCACCGTCCTAACATCATAACCACATTTGGTTAGGCTGCTGGCCAGCGAGGCACTTTTATAGGCGGCTATACCACCGGTAATACCCAGAAGTACCCGAGGGGGCATGTAAACACTCCTTTCAATCCTGTCAATCCTGCTCGGTATTTTGATCTCCGTCTTTTAATACGATTTTGCCTCCGGCTATCTCCTCCAGACTTTTAGAGACGACCTTACCGCTGCGATAATTCTCTTTAAGATCTCTGCCGCCATTGTTCAAATTGCGAGCTCTTTTGGAAGCCATAATGACAAGTTCAAAGGGGTTTTCGACGTTTTTGGTGAGCTCACTGTAAGTTGGTCTGTTAACCATACTATTACCTCCTGTTTTTTTCTTTTTCAAAAATGCCGATCAATCTTTCTGCGGTTTCATCGATGTCGTCATTGACCACTCTGTAATCATACCGGGAAGCTTCTTCGATCTCCTTCCGGGCATTTTCAAGTCTCAATTTTCGCATTTCGTTGTCCTCTGAATCACGGCTGGCCAGCCTCTTTTCCAGAGCAGAAAAAGAAGGAGGCTCCAAAAAAATAAAAACTGCTTCGGGGAAAATTTTTCTGACCTGCCTGGCCCCCTGAATATCTATCTCCAGAATTACATCTTTACCAGCTTCGAGAGCTTCTTTTACGAATTTTTTGGGAGTTCCATAAAGATAGCCGTGAACTTCTGCCCACTCAATAAAACCTTCTTCTGCTTTTATGCGTTCAAATTCATCTTCTTCTACAAAATAATAATCCTCACCGTTTTCTTCATGATCTCTCGGGGGCCTTGTAGTCATGGAAATAGAGTACTCTACACCATCATATTTTTCGAACAATCTATCAAGAACAGTTCCTTTACCCACCCCGGAAGGGCCCGAAAAAACGAATAAAATACCTCCACTCAATTTTAAACTCACTCCCCGCTGCAATAATTCTTATTCCTCGTCGTCTTTATCCTCCAGACGCTGAGAAACAGTTTCCGGCTGAATGGCAGAAAGCACAATATGATCACTGTCAGTTATTATCACCGCTCTGGTCCTGCGTCCATAGGTGGCATCGATAAGCATCCCCCGCTCCCTTGCCTCCTGTATCAATCTTTTGATAGGAGCAGATTCGGGACTTACCACGGATATTACCCTGTTGCCGGCAACTATATTACCAAAGCCTATATTTATAAGCTCTACATCTGACATTTTCCTGCCTCCTTGAAAATAAAATCTTCTTGTTATCAGTTGATAGATATCGTATAAGATCACAATCATGACAATAACTGAAGACAAGAAGATCCTGAAAATAATGCGATCTTACCCGGGTTCAGAACATAACTTATCCTGAACTGCTCAACTTTATGTTTTCATTTTAGATAATAATAACATAGCTATTTATCTTTAGCAAGAACAACCCTCTCATATCCTCAAACACGATTAGCAAAGATATTTGAGCTTTTGCTTTACCAGACTTGGGCAGCAGAGTTTATAAATACTTGCATTTGTGGATCTTCGCCATATCATTCGGTTTAATATAGTTTTTGGTCATATTCACATTGCTTATTATTTCAGGCTGATCCGAACTTTGAAAAATTTCCAGTATTTCCTCGCTCTGTAGCTTCCGATATTTTTAAAACCCCGGCAATTAAGATTATAGGTAACCCTGAGTCCACATTTATTTATATCTATGTAAATTTAACCTGCTGCTTCGGAAAGAAGCGTATTTCTAAATCTCCTTCCCTCAGAACAGTTTGTCAGGATTACCTGTAAATGTTAGAATGGACAGAGAAACCTGACTGAAAAATAATAACAGGAGTGATCATTTTGGCAATAGATGGTGTAATGTTATCGTGCTGCCGCAGAGAGCTCGAGGATGAATTAAAAGGAGCAAAGGTGGGCAAAGCCTATCAGCCCATGAAGGATTTTTTGACTTTGAGATTGAGAAATAATGGACAAAACTTGACTATGCTCGTGTCCATAGATCCACGACAATCCAGAATTCATTTAACCAGCCTGGACTTTGAAAACCCCCAAAAGCCCCCTGTATTTTCCATGGTGTTACGAAAACACCTAAACGGGGGAAAGATAATAAATATTGAGCAGCCCGGGATGGAAAGGATGCTCGTTTTTAATGTCAAAAGAGGCAATAAAAGATATAAACTCATAGCTGAGATAATGGGGAGATACAGCAATGTGATCCTGGTGGACAGTCAGGACCAGGTAAAAGATGCTCTGAAAAGAATACCTCCGGAGAAAGATTCCCAGAGGGTGCTTATGCCCAACTCTGAATATCAGCCACCTCCACCTCAGGACAAAGTAAACCCCTATCGAATAAGTGATATGTCCTGGAATGATATAGTCGGAGGAAATTTCCGCAAATACGCATACCGCGCCATCTTAAATAATGTGCAGGGATTCGGCCCGGATCTGGCCCGGGAGATAGTTTATCGAGCTGATGTTGATCCGGAAACAAACTATCACAGGTTAAAATCAAAAGAAAAAGAAGCCATTGGGTCTTCCTTTTTCGAGTTTTTGGCCCGGATAAAATCTGAAGATTATCAGCCTGCTCTGGGGATAGATGATGAAGGTGAAACAGCTTACATATCAGCCTTCCCTCTTCATCACTATGAGGAGATAGAGCCACAATATTTTCCGGACACGGCCAGCTTATTTGATTACTTTTATCAAAATCAAATAGTAAAAAAAGATATAGAAAGAAAAAGAAAACAGCTGGAAGACATAATAAAAAATTATCAGGAAAAAAACTCCAAACAACAGGATAAATTCAAAGGCAAATTAAAAGAGAGCAGGGAAGCTGAAAAATATAAAAAGAAGGGCGAACTGTTAAAAGCCAATCTGGAAAAAGTCAGGCCCGGCCAGAAAGAAATCGAAGTCATCAATTATTATGATGAGAACCAGCCCGAGATCAAAATTGAGCTCAACCCCGATATATCACCCGCTGAAAATGTAGATAAATATTTTGATAAATATAATAAATTGAAAAAAAGCGAGGAACATATAATCAAAGAACTCGCCCGCTTGAGACATGAAAGAAAATATCTCTCCCGAGTCAGATATGAATTATCTCAGGCCGAAGATCTTGGTGATCTGGAAGAGATCGAAAATGAGTTGATCGAAGAAAAATACATTCAGGATAAAAGCCAGAAAAAAAATTCAAAGAAGGGAAAAAAAGCAGAACCGAGAAGATTCTTTTCTGAAGATGGCTATCAAATTCTGGTCGGCAGAAATAACAGACAGAACGATGAACTCACCACCAAAGTGGCATCTGATAAAGATATATGGGTTCACACGCGAAAGATAGCCGGCTCCCATGTTATAATTCGCAACCATCGCCCGGGAAAAGAAATTCCTCACTCAACAATCGAAGAAGCCGCCGTTCTTGCCGCTTATTACAGCAAAGCGCGCCAATCTGAGAATGTGCCGGTAGATTATACCGAAATTCCCAATGTAAATAAACCGGGAGGGGCCAGACCGGGAATAGTTTACTATGATGATCACAGCACTCTTTATGTCAATCCCGATGAGGAGAAAGTTAAAGATATAGCTACCCGAGGAAAACCGGCAGACCTTTAATATTCAGTCTGCAGCAGCCTGAATCCCGGTATGAATATCAGCACCATCAAAAGGGATAAATAACCGATATAATCCCCGTGCTCTTGATAAAAAGTTGAACTGCTGTGGGCTCTGCCCGCTCCTGCAGTTAAGACTTCCCTGTCTTCAACGATTATCTCTTCTCCACGGGGGTTAATATATCCTCCCCTGGCTTTATTTCCCGACTTTATGACCGGGGTCCTCATCTCCACAGCTCTAATTCGGGCTGATTCCCACATCTGATTGAGCAGATTTGTATCTCCGAACCAGGCTTCATTCGATGGGTTTAAAATAAAATCGACCTCGGTCAACTCATCTCTGTCAGGTGGAGAATACAGGATTTCCGAACAGGTTAAAACTCTAAACTCGAATTTATCCTGCTGACTTACAATATTCATGACGTTTTTGTCCACTCCAGGATTCAGCGAATGCCACTCCCTGCCGGTTAATATTTCAGCCAGGCCGGCAAAAGGTATCACTTCTCCGGGAATTAAATCGTTTTTATTATATTTATTCTTTATGGTTTCCTCTTCATCCAGAAGAAGATAACTATTAACAGTTCCGCCCCGTTCGGCATCACGTATTTGACTTCCGACCATCATATAACCCGGTTCTTCGATCTGGCCGAGGAATTTTTCCCGATAATACTCGTTTCTGACAAAATCAAAAGTCAGGGAAGTTTCAGGAGTAACAGCTATTTCTGCTCCCTGGTTTAAAACTCGCTCTGTATCTTCAGCCACAGATTCTAAATTCATCTCTATATTCTCATCCTCCCATTTATCTTCCTGAGAAATTTCAGTCATGACGATACCGGTTTTCAAACTGCGCTTGTTTTCTGCCCATTCCTGCTCGGCTCTCCCGCTAAAATGATAGGCGGCCGCGGTGCTGATGACAAGAACAGCTGCCAGAATGATTAAAATTTTAGGGTTTTTGGATCTGATTAATTTGAACAATAGTCCGGCCACAACAGCAGCCATAAAAGATAACAGATAAATACCACCAGCCTCGGCCAGCTGTAAAAAAGGATCAAATCCGGACTGGCTTAAGCCCAAAAATCCGAACGGATAATAAGGAAATATCATTCCTCTGATGAATTCGACGCCAGTCCAGGTAAAAGCAAATACTAAAACCGAGAATTTGTTATCCCTGCTCAAAAGCTTAAATATTACGGTCCAGACTGCGGTGAAGATGGCAGCTGTAAGCAGCAGCAAAGCTGTTAAGACAATGACCAGGGGAAGAGGCAGGCCGCTGAATTCTTCGATGGGATGAACCAGCCAGTAACCTGCACCCAGTGCGAGAAAAAAGCCCCAGAGCCAGCCCCAGATAAAATTATTTTTCATGCCTTCCATATCTATGAATATTTTCAGCGCCGGTATAAAACCCAGCCAGCTAAAAAAGAAAAGCTCCCTGCTGCCGAGAGGCATCGATATTAATATGGCACTTAAAGCGAGAAGAAAAAACTTCAATTTAAACCCCCCGGTTGATCAGCGCAGTTTGTTGGAAAATTTCGATATTTCTTTAAGACTTTCTATATCTTTTATGACTAATTTACTTCCCTTTCTTTTGATCAGGCCCTCCCGTTTCATCTTGCTGATATTTCTGCTTATGGTTTCCCGGGTCACCCCCAGATAACTGGCAAACTCTTCCTGATTAAAGCTTTCAACCACATTATTATCTGCCCCGGACAGCTCGAGGAGCGCCTGAGAAATTCTCCGCCGGGCATCTTTCATGGCCAGATTTTCTATTCTCTGCTGGGTAAAGTATAGTTTTTGAGCCATTACCTCCAGCATGTTCCATCCAATCATGGGATTTCCCAAAAAATAACTGCGAAATTTTTTCCTGGACAAAATACCTATCTCAGATGATTTTTGACAGATTGTGGTGACCGGATAATATTCGACTCCGAAGAGCACCACCTCCCCGAATATCTCTCCCTTCTCCAGAAATTTTATTATCTGCTCTTTGCCATCGGGGGAAATTTTAATTATTTTAACCCGGCCGGATTTTAGCAGGTACATTTTTCTCCCCTTTTCTCCTGCGCGAAATATGGCCTCGCCTTCAGAAAAAGAGTGAAATTCCAGCAGGTCTGATAATTCTTCGATCTGTTTTTCTTCCATAGAAGAAAAAAGATCGACCTTTTTGAGCAGCTGTTTATTTGGGGAAGTCATGTATTTACACCTCAAAGCTTCTGAAGATTTTGGTGCTTCTTGCGTCAGTTGAAGATCAAAGAATTTTAAGCCGGGACCTGAAAAGGCCCCGGCCTGTTTGTTAATCTATTTTATAAAGCTAAAGTTTAACTGAATTTGCTTAAAATTTAATTTTTTGCTGCCTGATTGGCCTTTTCAATAATATTTTCAGCCAGTTCTGAAGGCACTTTTTCGAAGTGGGAAAAATTCATCTCAAAATTGCCGTAACCGCCGGTCAGGGATTTCAGGTCGGTCGCATAGGTGAACATCTCTCGCTGGGGTACTTTTTGCCTTGATTACCTGTTTGCCATTTTCAGGATCCATTCCCTGAATCTGTCCTCTGCGCGAGTTAAGATCACCCATTATATCTCCCATATACTCCTCAGGAACAATGATTCTCACATTCATAATTGGCTCTAAAAGCACCGGCTTGGCCTGTTCCATACCTTTTTTGAAGGCCTTGGAAGCAGCTATTTTAAAGGCCATTTCGGAGGAGTCGACTTCATGGTAATCGCCATCGTAAACTGTAGATCTGCAGTCCACTACGGGATAGCCGGCCAACACCCCTTCTTCCATGGCTTCCTGCACGCCTTTTTCCACTCCGGGTATATATTGGTTGGGTATAGCTCCGCCAAAAATTTCCTCCTTAAATTCATAACCCTCTCCTCGAGGCAGCGGTTCGATGAGAAGCATGACATGACCGAACTGTCCTCTGCCCCCGCTCTGCTTTTTAAATCTATGTTCAACATCTGCTTTAGTTTGAATGGTTTCTTTGTAAGCAACGCTGGGTTTTCTGGTATCGAAGCTGACATCGAATTTTCTCTGACAGATGTCCTGGATGACGTTAAGGTGCACAGTTCCCATGGCATTAACCAGAAGCTCTTTGGTCTCATTATTATAATTAACCTTGAATGTTAAATCTTCTTGACTATATCTTTGAATTGCATCAGACATCTTGTCTTCGCTTTCATCATCAAGGGCTACCACTTTCTGAACCAGCATCGGCTCGGGCAGATCTATCTCCTTTAGCTCCACACCGCGCTCAGGGTTTGTGATTGTATCAGAAGTTTCCAGCTCGGTCACTTTGGCAACCGCCCCAATATCACCGGCGATCAATTCTTCTACCTGCTCCTGCTCATCGCCGCTCAGCTGATAAAATTTGTTGGTGCTGATCTCACGACCCAGCCGCGGCACATACAACTCCTCAACTTCATTGATGGTACCATCGAATATTCGGAAGATGGAGAGCTTGCCGATATAAGGGTCAACCATGGTTTTGGTAACCTGAGCCAGAAGTTCGCCTTCAGGATCAGGATCGACTGCGACTTTTTCTCCGGAAACATCTTCAAGCTCTAATTCGCCAGCAGGCGAGCGCAGCAATTTGCGAATGTAATCGAAAGCTTCCAGAACGCCAAGATTTTCCTCCGCAGCTCCGGCAAAAACAGGCACAGCCAGCTCTTCTTTAACAGAATCAAAAAGAGCATCGGTTATCTCTTCATCGCTGATTTCTTCATCCTCTAAATACCTGAGCATGAGTTCATCATCAGATTCAACTGCTGCTTCAATCAGATCGGTTCGATATTCATCGATCATAGCAGCATATTTTTCCGGAATGTCCTGCTTATCGCCCTCATCTGTTATGAGCTTCTCCGAAAGAACATCGATCAACCCTTCAATTTGATCTTCCTCAACAGCCGGAACTGTAAGAGGAATCAAAGGCTGATCACAATATTCGCTCAACTCCTGAAAAACTTCGTCGAAATCCGTCTCCTCTTTATCGAGCTTATTAATAAATATAAATCGGGTAACGCCTTTATTTTCGGCCTGCTTCCAGGCGAAATCGGTGTTGACCTCTATCCCGCTGTCAGAATTTACCACGACCATAGCTCCTGCGACCACCGAGAGGGCACTGCCAGCTTCACCCTGAAAATCTATATAACCAGGGGTGTCTATAAGGTTGAATCTGGAATTTTTCCAGTTAAAGGTGAAATACGAGTTGAAGATCGAATAACCCCTGTCCATCTCTTCGGGGGTGAAATCGGAAGCGGTATTTTCCTGATCTACACTCCCCGGTTCTTCTACTTCTCCTGCTTCAGCCAGAATCATTTCACTGATGGTTGTTTTTCCTGCTCCCCTGTGACCCACAAGAGCCAGGTTTCTGATTTCACTGGTATTATAACCCGCCAAGTTATCACCAACCCTTTCTTATATTATTATATTTTCAAGGCATAAAATCCCTATCTAATCTATTCTATATTATTCAAAGAAAATCCTGCATTCAAATTTATACAGTTGATCAATCATCAGGATCTGAAAGGTCCCTCACGATTTTATTGAAATCCTCAGGCGGATTCAGCTCAAATTCCATCCATTCCTTTTCAACAGGATGATAAAACCCCAAATTTTGAGCATGGAGCATCATCCGCGGCGTTTCAAGCTCTCCACCCTGACTACCCCCATATTTTTTATCGCCGACGACAGGATGACCGAGAAATGAGAAATGAACCCTTATCTGATGAGTCCGGCCTGTTTCAATTTTTATTTTTGCCTGGCAAAACCCGGAAAACTTTTCAGTCAGCTTATAACGGGTTACAGCTCTTTTACCCTTATGAGGTCTCACCTTCAATTTAGTCCTTCTGGCGGGATCTCTGCCGATGGGTGCATCTATTTTAGCCCGGCGGTGCTCGGGCACACCGGTCAACAGGGCACGATAAATTTTTTTGACCTTTCTATTTTTGAACTGTCCTTTCAATTCTACATAAGCTCGATTGCTTTTGGCAATGACTAAAAGCCCCGAGGTCTCCCTGTCAAGCCGGTGAACTATTCCAGGCCTTGTCTCTGCCGCTTCATCGGCCAATTTATCAAAATTGTAAAGGAGTGCATGAACCAGAGTTTTCTCTTCATGGCCGGGAGCTGGATGAACTACGAGAGGAGCCGGCTTTTCAATCACGGCTATATCTGCATCTTCATAAATCTTGTTCAGCTCTTGCTCCCAGGGTTCCAGCCGGGTAGAGAGCTCATTTTCGGGTATATTGACGATGATCTCATCTTCAGGTTTTAATGGATAAGAAGATTTCAATTTATTCCGGCCGGCAGAGGGAACCTGAACATATCCCTCTTTGATAAATTTCTGAAGGGTTGAACGGGAAAAATCATCAATTCTTTCCGCCAGAAACTTATCCACCCTTCTGCCCACATTTTCATCGCTTTTTATTACAAATTTATTTTTATACATTCAGGCTCACCTCGAAATACAGCAAGAGTTTGTATTTCATCTATAATTCTTTCCAGAAGATGATGATCATTCCCAGAGTACCCAGAGTTATAAAAACATCGGCCAGATTAAATACAGGCCAGATCTGTAAATCGATAAAATCGATTACATATCCCAGTCTAATTCTATCAATGATATTTCCAGCGGCACCGGAAAGCAAAAGCACCAGAAAGAGATCGATATAATTGTTTTTCGGAAGATAATAATAGTAAATTAACAGCAGTAAAAAAACTACTGCCAGCTGAATCACCAAAAGCAGATATTTGCTCTCTGCCAAAAGACCTAAAACAGCCCCCGGGTTTCTGAGATAGGTCAGCTCTAAAACTCCTTCTCTGATCGCAATTCTCTGACCCGGGCTCATATTACTATCAATAAAATATTTGCTGATTTGATCGGCAAATACAGCCAAAAAAAATATTGACAAAAATTTTATCAAGCTCAGCCATCCTTTCCGCTCTAAAATCTAAAATCCCGCATGTTTGTGTTGTATCTATATATCCTAAAAATCAGAGATGATTTTGAATAACCTGGATCAATCTGGCCAGAAATTCTCCAATAACCGGAATGTTGGCCTCGGCCATTCTGATCAGGATTAAAAGGAATATAGCTCCTAAAAAGGTTATACCCACTGCTATTCCCAGTCCCCGGGCCAGGCCGGATATGAAATTTATTAAAACCATTTTTCGCGGAGATTTAATAAACTTTATATAATCAGCCAGAGTAAATTTATGCACATCATGCGAAATTTCCTCTAATCTCTCCATAATCTCTTCGTTGGTAGGAGGTGAGGAATCATCTTCGGAATCATTTTTTCCGGTCATTCTGATTTTTATCCTCCTCAAGATCTGAGTATATCTTTTCTATCTTCTCGCGATATCTGGAAGGCGCAAGAAGATATCCCCAGCCATGTTGAAACTGAAAAACGCCATTATAGGCTTTATCGAAGTTGCTTTTCACCACATGAGGTATATCCCGGCTTTCCAGCTCCGTAGATATCAAGCCGGCCTGAAACTCATTTTTCAGCTCCAGTATCCTTTCAAAATCCTCTCTCTCATTCATGAATGCACCCCCAAAAATAAAATTTAAATTCATTAATAAGGAAGAATCCACCTGTATAAAGAAGTTAGGGCAGCGGCCTGACTTCAGGAATCAAAATTAAGCCATCAAATAAATCGGAAGGAACAGCCTCGAACTGATGGTGGTTGAAGTCAAATTTTATGCTTTTATCTCCGAAATACTCCTCAGACAGGTGTAAATAGGTATACTGATTTTCTCCCATTATATTAGCGGTAGTGCTTATCAGCTCGTCATCGAGGGGATCATCCAGCAGATCAATCGATTGAATTTCGCCGGAAGTGGCTCTAACTTCTCCGGTTAAGGGCACCAGCACCAGTGAAAATAAATTTTCCGGAGAGTACGTCTTTTCAAGATGTTCGGCCAGCCACTCCTTCTCTATTCCAAAGGCATGTTCCTTTTGGGCATGAGAATAGCTGAAATTGAAAAGAACTCTATCATTCTTTGTCTCCAGATATCTATCGGCTATATTTTTTACAACATCCTCTCTGATTCTGTGAGCTCTCGGATACTCATTTTGCCAGATTTCTCTTGGCTCCCGACTGGCCAGTTCGATCTCGATCAGATCAACGACTCTTTCATTCCAGTCGACATTCCATTCTCCCTCGAGCATCCTCTTTTCTTTCACTTCATCCCTAAAATCTTTCAGAACTCCTTCCATGTCAGCAGAAGTTCTATAATTATTTAAAAATCTGTTGATGGGTTCGCTGTCCTCGAGATATCTGCGCATGAACTGCATGGATGTAATGAACTGATCCCGCTGAAAATTTATATCTCCGGCGCTTACTTTCAATCTGTCTCCGGCCTCTCTTTCCTCATTGTAATCCCTGATAGCCTGGAGAAGTTCCCATCTGGTATCTCCAATATCTCTGACGAAAACCCCTTCATCAAGTCTTGTCAGAACAAAATCTTCAAAAATCCAGCTGAAAGCATGCCTGTCATCCAAAACCACCCTGTCTATTTGACCTCTTTCATGCAGACTTATCGCAATATCCGTCAAAAGCTCCTGATGTTCGCGCGAACCGTGAAACTCTCCCAGCATAATAACTCTGTTATTGTCCATATCATCTTCGAGTTCCTGAGGCAAATCTCCGGGAGTAAAATTCACCGCATTTTTGGTTATATCACCTTCCTGAATATCGCTGCAGGCTGCCAGAAAAACAAGGGAAGACAGAAAAACCAGCAGTGCTGCTATTTTCAATTTTTTGATTATGGCCACCTCCCGGAAAGCTATTTCAAAACCAATTTTAACAGTCTTTAAACTCAATCATTTATAATTGTCTCATCGATATCAAATTCCTGCTGTTTTTCCTGAGCGGAGCTTTCCTCTCCGTCCAAATTCTCCCCGTCCTTGTCTTCTGACTGGACACTCTCTCTTTCATTCGAGAATTTTCCGGCTTCAGCAGCATTATGGGAATCATTCCGAACAGATACGTCTTCAGACGGTGTATCTATAGAATCAGTCAGCTCTTCCATATCATTCATTATATCATCAAGTTTGTCTTCTTCATCAAAATCTATACTCTCCTCAATATCCTCCACCCCGGGAATATCCTCATAATCCTCATCCATAATTTCAATATAATCCTCGAGCATATTCTTAAATCTCCGCTTGAACTCCCTGCGTTTCTCTCTTATTCTTTCAGCCTCAGTCAGCTCTCCGCGGATCACACCTTTGGCTTCCCGCTTGAGTTCTTCAATTTTTCTTTTTTCATCCCTGATATCTTCTCTGGCATTCTTCTTTATGAGATCTGCCTCGCGTTCAGCCTCTTTTATAATATTTTCGGCTTCACGGCGGGCCTGGTCCGTCTGGCGTCTGGCAGTCTCTCTCACGCTTTCCAGCGTTTCTTCCAGCTGTTCCTTAATATTTTCATAATTCTCGAGCTTTTCTTCCAGTTTTTCTTTTTCATCCTCAAGGGAGCTGTAATCTTTGAGCAATCTTTCGTAGGCCAGCCCCACCTCGTCCAGAAACTCATCTACCTGATCCTTATTATAACCAAAGGTGGACTTTTTAAACTCTTTATTGTAAATATCCAGAGGTGAAAATTTCAAAAATATCCCTCCTCTTAATTTTCCTTATATTTCATGTAATCCTATCAATCTGCAGCTTTATCCGCCCGGAATTGGATATCCCTCTCTTTTTTACTACCTTAAGTCTGCCTCTCCCTTTTACTGAGATAAGATCGCCAACGCTTACTTCGGCAGCCGGGTTTTTTTCCCGGACCCAGTTAAGTTTTATTCTCCCCTCTTCTATGGCAGCCTTGCTGTTGCTGCGGGAATCACCGAATCCAGCGCTGAGTATAGCATCGAGTCTTTGAGAAGCCACGCTGGTTTTAATTTCTTTGCGGTGTTTTTCTTCAAATATAATTTCATCACATTCCATCTTTTCAACTTCGACAGGGACTTCGTTTACTTTTTCCAGGTTGAATAAAATTTCCTTTTCTGCCTCCGGAACAGCCACCACCTGGGCTGTATCTCTGTAAATTATTATATCTCCAATCAACTCTCTTTTAATGCCCAGGCCCGTGAGGGCCCCCAGAAAATCTCCATGACCAACATTTACAAAATCAAAGTTGCCTTTAATTTTAAAGCAGGAAAGGGGCACGTTTTGATGCTCGGGAAATAAATAAGCGGGAAATATAATCACTCTTTTTCTTTCAGCCTTATCATGCCCGCCTTCTGACAGGTAATTTATGTCCGCCAGCTGAGCCAGGATCTCTTCGGCTATTTTTGTCTCCCGGGGGTTTAAAAATTTTGTGGTGTGTTTATTGTTTCTTTCCTGAACTCTCTCGGCCAGATCCAGTATTCTTTCGCCCAATTTTATATCCTCTTCCCGCTGAAGATGGGAAAGGATTTTTTTCTCACTGCTCAATAAAATCCTACCTCCATATTATCGACTATTTAAATTTGAATCTGTTAAAACATCAAAGAGGTCAAAAGACTCATTATAATTCTCCTTATGAAACCGAGCAGCATAAAGGCTATCAGCGGAGAAAAATCTATTCCCATACCAGAAGAAGGTATTATCTGCCTTATCGGTCTTAAAATCGGCTCTGTCACGCTGTAAACAAATGTGATCAGGCCGCGCCATCTGGAATTATAGGGAATTCCTCTACCCACCCAGGAGAGGATAACTCTGATCAATAATATCAGATAAAGTATATTGAAGAAAATATCAACGCTTCTTAAAAGCAATCTCACTGAATAACTACCTCCATATCTATTTCATTCATCACTGTTATCTTCTTTTTCGGCATCAATAAATCCACCCCTTATCGCATTCTCTATTGCTCTGGCATCAACATCCATGCCGGGAGGAGCAAATATAAATACCTGTGAACCGAGTTTTTGAGTATTCCCATTCAGGGCATAAACCGAGCCGCTGAGAAAATCAATAAGCCTTCTGGACAGATTTTTGTCTCTTTTTTCGAGGTTAAGGATAACTGCCCGGGAATTTTTCAGATCATCTACAATATCTCTCACCCCTTCAAAAGAATCGGGATTGTGTACAACCAGTTTGACATCCTGAGTGCGGCTCAAATTGATGACCCGATCTTCTCCGGAGCCTTCAGCTTCGGGATTGGCCTGGTCTCTATTTTCCGGGGTCTCCCGTTCATTTTCCTTAAAGCCAAAAAATTCCATCACCCTGTTCCAGTAACTTTTTCCACTCATAATTATCACCTGCTTTTTTTATTAGGAGATCAATATTGCCTCTCGCCGAAAAGTTCTCTTCCCAGCCGAATCATTGTAGCCCCCTCTTCTATCGCCACCTTATAATCATTGGTCATTCCCATTGAAAGCTCTGGCATTTCAAAACCTTTTTCTTCTGCCCGCCTGCGAAGATCAGCCAGTTTCTTAAAATCCTCCCTGGCCTCCTCGTTATCATCGTAATGAGGCACAAGCGTCATCAGTCCTTCGAAGCTGAGATTATCAAACTGCTCTGCTTTTTCCAGAAAAGGTATTAGGTCTTCTGGCATAAAGCCGAATTTGTTTTCATCCCTGGCTACATTAATCTGAATTAAAACAGACATCTCCCGCTTATTTTTGGCCGCTCTTTTTTCTATCTCTTTGGCCAGGCGCAAGCTGTCAAGAGAATGAATCAAATTACAGTTATCCATTCTGGCCAGATATTTAACTTTGTTGCGCTGAAGATGCCCTACAAAATGCCAATCTATTTCTTCAGGCTGCTTCTCTTCTTTATCTCTGAGCTCCTGAACTCTGCTCTCACCGATAGCATGAACGCCCAGTTCCCTGACAAAATTTATCTTATTCAGCGATTGTCCCTTGCTTATAGCTACAAGTTTGATCTCATCGGCATTTCTTCCCGCGCTTTCGGCCGCTTCAATTATATTATCCTGTATCCTATAATAATTATCTTCTATTTCATCTTTTTCATCTCTGGAAAGCAAATTAATCAAGCCCCCTGCCATAACTGATTTTAGATGGATTGGTAACTACCTGAGTGCCCAGTTCAAGTCCTTCCACGGCTGCTTTTTCTTCAGTTTCCGCGACAACAGTTACAGTTCTAAAACTCATTTTATCGTCATCTTCATAGACGAGAACTCCCCTGCCCCGCGGTGTGTTGAATAAAGCTGATTCCGGTATTATTATTCCACTATGAATATCTTTTACAAGTTCTATCTCAACCCGGCGGGCGCTGAGCCAGCGATCATAAAAATCCTTAGTTTCGACCAGCAGAAGATCATTATTTTCTCCTGATACAGCTTCTTTTACTTCTGCCCGCAGCTCTCTGGAATCATCATCAGGACGTAATAGAACTTCCTCTCCCGTCTGAAATCTATCAGCCCAGTTCTCCGGAAGTGACATAATCAGTTCATAAGATCTATTATCTACGATTCTAAAAAATACTTCTCCGGCTTCTATATCGACGCCTGTATGATAATGACGCTGATCTATAGAAATTTCCTCAAAGTCTATAGAGGTTTGAGCTTCTCCGAGATCTTCAAACTCTTTGTCCTCCATACCATCTATTGTATAACTAATTATTCCTGCTTTATCTGCGTAAACAGAGATATTATTTCCCTCTCCTTCTATGGCAGCGATCTTTTCGCCATAGGGAACAGCCTCCCCCTCTGCTATTTCAGTTTTAAGCTCGCCGGTCAGAGAAGCCGAAAAGGTTTTTTCATCTCTCAAAATTATCGCTGTAGCGCTGGTAGCCTCTTCCAGTTCGCCATAAGCAGCTATCTGCAGGTTAACATCAGTTCCCAGCAGACTGATTAAAAGACCCAGCAGCAAAGCCAGCAATAGAACAACTATAAAAATTTTGATCTTCATCCATAATCACTCGTTTCTACTCTCAAAAGTCTTTGCTGTCAAAAGCAGAGCCGTCATTCTGCCGGCCTGTTCTCCTTCCCGTCGATATGAATAAAGCCTATCACAATCATACGTGCAGATATCTGAAACAAAAATATTTTCAGAAGGAACTCCTGAGTTCACTGCCAGCAGATAATTGGCTTTTTTTAGGTCTAAATAAAATTCACTCGAAGTTTCGCCTTCGACGAATATTTCCTCAGAATAACCCCTCATAAAAACCGGCAATCTTTTCCAGAAAAGTTCATATACCCGACTATCGACCTGGTAGTTCTCCTGCTGGATGGCCGGACCGATCGCGATTTTCAACCCCGAAAATGGGAGCAAATAGTCATATTTTAGACGTTCCAGAACCATACTTATTATAGCCCGGGTTGTTCCCTTCCACCCCGAATGAACAATGGCTTTGATTTTAGAACTGGAATGATAGAGAAAAACTGGAACGCAGTCGGCAAAAAGCCCCTGAGGCAGACAGTTATTGTTCTGACAGATAACAGCATCTGCGGGTATCGGCCTTTCATTATCATAGACACTGCCGCAATTCGGCTCCAAAATTTTAGCGCTGTGAATCTGCCCGGGTTGTACGATCTGCTCATGATCAATGTTTAATTCCTCGTATAATATTTTTCTCTGTTCGAGATCACTGTTAAACCCGTCGGACCTGCCGGAAATAAATGCTGCAGCCGAACCATCGGAATTAAAATTATATCTGAAATAATTTACTCTCTCACCCTCGATATATTCAAACAAGTCTAGTCCTCGTTTTTGCGCAGAAAAGCGGGAACGTCCAGGTCATCTTCATCGAATGTATCTACACCCATTCTGGAAGACATATCCTCTTCCCCTCCTGTTTGCTGAACATCTCCGGCAGAAGGCATTCCATCCTTGTCAAATCCGGTAGCTATAACCGTAACCATCACATCCTCTTCCATCTCTTCATCTATAACAGCTCCCAGAATAATATTGGCACCGGGATCAGATACATCCTTGACGATACTGGCAGCTTCGTAGGCTTCGTGGATGCCAAGCTCTTCTCCGCCGGTTATATTTAAAAGAACTCCTCTTGCTCCGTCGACTGAAGCCTCCAGCAGAGGGGATTCGATGGCCTGCCGGGCTGCTTCTTCAGCTCTTTCCTCTCCCCGGGCCTGACCGATTCCCATAAGAGCGGTGCCTGCATCCTTCATAATGGTTTTAACATCTCCAAAATCCAGATTTATTATGCCGGTGATAGTTATCAAATCCGATATGCCCTGAACACCCTGACGGAGGACATTGTCGGCAATTTTGAAAGCCTCCATCAGGCTGGTCTTTTCCTCAGCCACCTCGAGCAATCTATCGTTAGGTATTACTATCAGAGTATCGACCTCTTCTTTGAGATCACCTATACCCTGCAGAGCATTATCCATGCGTTTTTGACCTTCAACCGAGAAAGGCTTGGTTACCACTCCCACAGTCAACGCACCCTGTTCCCGGGCGGCCCGGGCCACTATAGGCGAAGCACCGGTCCCTGTACCTCCACCCATACCTGCGGTAATAAAAACCATGTCAGACCCGGAAAGAGCTTCGGCGATCTCATCCTTGTTTTGCTCTGCTGCTTCTCTTCCTATCTCCGGATCGGAGCCAGCTCCCAGACCCTGGGTTATCTGTTCACCTATTCTAATGGTAACACCTGCATTCGATTCCATCAAAACCTGGGCGTCAGTATTGACCGCCAGGAATTCAACACCATCCAGCCCTTCCGCTATCATTCGATTTACAGCGTTATTGCCGCCGCCTCCAACACCAACCACTTTTATGTCTGCAAAATTTTCTGTTTCAGTACCTATATCAAACACAATCAAAATTCCCCCTTTTCGTATAAAGCATCAGGATTATGTCCAGAATTTTGCCGGCCATGACTCTATTCAAAGAAACCTCCAAAAAATTTCTTCACTCTGCTAAAAAACTTTTCTACAGTTTTACTGCTGTCCTTTTTTGTCCCGCTCACTCGACTGCGTCCGGCTGAAGTATGTTCGAGAGCGTATTTGATCAGGCCTGCAGAGGTGGAATAAATCGGTCCGCAGGAATAATCACCGTTTTGCCCGTAAATAGGACCTGAATTCAGCTCCGAAATCTTATCAGCCCAGACAGGCTCGCCGATTCTAGTAGGCAGATCGGTCACCTGAGAGGCGAGTTCACGGCTGCCGCTCAAAAGAGATGCTCCTCCGGTCAGAACCAGACCGGCCGGAGCTGGATTGTCGACGCCAATATTATCAATCTCCTTTCCGATCAGGTCAAATAATTCCTCCATTCTGTATCTTATGATCTGACATAAGTATCTGCGGGAAACCTGCATTGTCTCGCTGCCGCTGGCACTTCTTACTTCTACCCTGCTGTCTTCCTCTATTTCATCGACATTTACTGAACCATGCTGTATTTTAATCTTTTCAGCTTCTGAACCGGAAATTTTCAACCCGACAGAAATATCATTGCTCACATGATCCCCGCCAACAGGCAGCACCGAGGTATATGCTATTTTATCTCCGACAAAAGCTATAAAATCTGTGGTTCCGCCCCCGATGTCAGCAAGGGCAACTCCCAAATTTCTCTCATCTCCGTTTAAAACCGCTTTGCTTGAAGCCAGCTGATCCAGAACCAGTTCTTCAATATCGACCCCGGCCTGATTTACACTTTTTATCAAATTCTTGATAGACCCGACCGACCCCTTGACAATATGAGCATCAACCTCCAGCTGAAATCCCGACATTCCCTGAGGGTGTTTTATTCCTGCGGTGCCGTCAACAATATATTCTCCGGGAAGAGTATGTATAATCCTTTCCTTTTCGCCAACAGCACCTTCTTTTGCCTTCTCTATAACTCGCTCTATATCACTGTTCTTAATCTCTTCATCTCTGCCGCTTACTTCAACTGAACTCCGTTTGTTGACTGATTCGATATGAGAACCAGCAATTCCCACAAAAGCCGATTCAATTTCTACACCGGCCATTTCTTCAGCCTCTTCTACAGCTGATCTGATAGATTCCGCGGATTTTTCCAGATCTACAACTATTCCCTTTTTTAAACCCTCTGAAGAATGAAAACCCACCCCCAGAATATCAACTTCGTCATAAAAACTTTCCTGCGGTGCCGGAGAAATTTCCGCTATCAAAGCACATATCTTTTTGGTACCGACATCTATGACTGAAATACAACCTTTTCTATTCAAAAATCTACCCCCTTTCGATGAATTTTGAACCGGGATGTTGATTTTTATGCAAATTATGCGCTCTAAAAACAAAAGCTGCTTAAAAAAGTTTTTCAGACAGAAATCCTTCCTTTCTATAAAGTTCAATAGATAAAATTATATTCCTCTCTGCATTGCTAAACTTTTGGATCAATTGCTGTCTGAAAAAAGTTCACCTCTCTTTAATTACAGGCCGGGCAGGAGCCTGCAGATCGAGATATTCCAGCCGCGAGAGCAGCTCCGGATTCTCTTCGGCAAAAGAATTAAGCACTCTCAACTTTTCATCGAGTTTTTGAACAGAACCTATCAGAATTTCTGCCCCGGAACTGAGAACCAGTTCAATTTTTCCTTTCGAAAAATCTACTTCCTCCAGGCGGTGACGCAGATCGGGATTTAAACTCTCCAGCTTTGATATCATGAGCTCAGCTTCTTCAGGAAAAACCAGTCTATCCCTGCGAAAATTGTAGGAGATATTTTTCAGCACCGGAACCTGATATCTCCTCTGGTCTTTATCTTCAGCAATTATATAAAAATAACGGTTGAAAATCGTGTATTTTCCATCGATCTGCAGAGCAGCTACCGGCCTATTATAATCTACATTTATCACAACTCTTTGAGGCAGGTTTCTACTGACCTCGATTCCTTCTACATATGGATCCTCTCCGATCTTCTCTTTGAGCAGTTCGATGCCTTCCAGTCTGAAGATATTGCTGCCGATTATTTTTTCCATCTGCAGATTTTCGTCATCATAGCCCTCTATCTCCACTCTTCTGACCTCAAATAGACTGGAAGAAAGTATCAACCCCAGACCGAGCCCCAAAAAAACGGCCAGTATAAGCTTCCCGAAATTGTCCTTAATCAATCTTCCCTGCCCCTCATTTTTTCCAGCAGAGTTTCTCCAGCTTTATAAACATCTCCAGCTCCCAGGGTCAGAACCAGATCTCCTCCGTCAAGCCTATCCAGGAGAAAATCAGCAGCCTCCTGAGGTGTGCCGGAGTATTTTGTCCAGCCATTGGAGCTGCCCTTTTCTTTTTTGATCTCCTCGATCAGCCTGCGGGAGTTAATACCTTCTATGGGTTTTTGGTTGGCCGGATAAATATCACAGACCAGCAGGTAATCAATACGGGATAGGGTACAGACAAAATCCGACCAGAGAGCTCTGGTTCTGGTAAATCTGTGTGGCTGAAAAATTGTAATAATTCGAGAGGGCTCAGACCGGGCTGCTGTCAAATAGGTGGCAAAAATTTCGGTTGGATGATGAGCATAATCATCTATAACCTGAATATCATCAACCATTCCTTTTACCTCGAATCTTCTCTTAACACCTTTGAAGTTATCAAGCCCATCTTCGATGGCATTCCAATCCACCCCCGCTGCCCGGGCAGCAGCTGCTGCTGCCAGCGAATTAAGAACACTGCAGCGGCCGGGGAGGTTTACTCTCATATCTCTGCTGACATTTTTATTTTCGATTTTGAACTGATAACTGGTTTTAAAATTTTTAGTTTTTACCTGATCGGCTTTATAATCCCCGCTGTTGATGCCGTAAGTGATGATATTTATATCTCTTTTTTCGGCATATGGTTTTATTTGAGTTCGAATCAGAGGGTCATCGCTGCAAAGTATCAAAAATCCTCCGGATTCAATACGATTTATAAATTCCTTCATCTTGTCGGCAATCTCTATTTCATCTTCATAAAAATTTAAATGTTCAGCTTCCAGATTGGTTATTATCGCCAGCCAGGGTGAATAATAAACCAGTGAACCATCGCTCTCATCCGCTTCGAATATGAAATGTTCTTCTTCTCCGGAAATATGATTGCTCTCAGCAGAGATCAGCTCTCCCCCCAGCATGACGCTGGGATCTCTGCCGGCCCTTAAAAAAATCTCGGTCAGCATAGCAGTTGTAGTAGTCTTGCCGTGGGTACCGCTCACCGCTATCTGCTTTTTATCAGCGGCCAGTCCCGCCAGAAATTCTGCCCTGCTGATCACGGGAATACCCTTTTCGGCAGCCTGCTGAACCTCGCTGTTTCCTTCAGGAATTGCCGTCGATTTAACCAGCAGATCCTGATCATCAATATTTTCCGGTTTATGTCCGATCGAAATATCTGCCCCTTTTTCAAGCAGGTTTGTGATCCTGCTGTTTTTCGTGATATCCGATCCGGTGACCTGCCCGCCTTCTTCCAGGTGCAAAGCCGCCAGTGCGCTCATTGATACTCCTCCCGCTCCTACAAAATGAACTCTATCATCTGGATCAACTTCGAAAGTAGATGAAACCATAATTTACTTCGCCTCCCGGGCCAGTTTTAGTAAAAGCTCATATAATTTTTTGCCTGCTTCCGGCTTGCTCAATTCAAAACTGGCTTTTCTCATTTTATCCAACCTCTCTGGTGATTTATACAGGGAAACGATCATCCTGTTCAGCTTCTCACTGCTCAGATCATCTTCCTTGAGAGTTTCAGCTGCTCCGGCCTCCGCCAGAACCTCAGCATTCTTTCTCTGATGTCCGGCCGCAGCATGAGGATAGGGGATGAGCACTGCCGGGAGCCCGCAGGCTGTGATTTCAGCCAGAGTTGTAGCTCCGGCCCGCCCTATGAAAAGATCAGCTGCTGATAAGGGATAGGAGATCTGCTCGCAAAAGGAGGTGAATTCTATCCTATCCAGCTTATCCTGGTCGAGTCTCTTTTCGGCCAGATCGATGACCTCATGATAATTGCTTGTTCCCGTAATGTGATAAACAAAAAGACTCTCAAAAGAGGTCAGCTTCCGGTAGGTCCTGGTGATAATCTGATTTATTTTCCTCGATCCCTGACTTCCTCCCATCACAAGCACCATAAATGCTTCCGAATCTACTGACAATTTTGCCCGGGCTTCCCCACGCTGTATTTGGGTCAGAGCAGATCTTATCGGATTTCCCGTATGATAAATTTTATCCTGCGACCTGTCCGGAAAATGCCCGTCTGAAGATTCATAGCTCACAGCAATGCCATTTGCACGGTAGGAAAGTATTCGATTGGCCAGACCGGGATAAGAATTTTGTTCATGTATTACAGTGGGTATTCCCATAAGGCTCGCGGCCAGTACTGGCATTCCGGAAACATAGCCCCCCGTGCCCAGTACAATATCGGGAGAAAAATCTCGAAGAATCTTCAGGCTTTCGAAAAAAGCTTTGATATTTCCAGCCAGTCCGTAAAACATATTCCGGCTGAAACTTCTGGGTATCGGAGAGGCAGAAATTTTATGGAGATCATATCCGCTTCCGGCAATCAATTTCTTTTCAACCTTCCCTTTGCCTCCTATAAAGAGAACTTCACCCGTCTCTGCTGACCATTTTTCGGCGACCGCCAATCCCGGCGATATATGTCCGCCCGTTCCTCCGGCTGCTATCGATATTTTCACTTTTTAACATCCTCAACTGACTCAAAACGCGATATACTAAGCAGGATACCAATAGAACTCATCATAATCAGAAGAGAACTACCCCCATAGCTTATGAACGGCAGAGTGATTCCGGTAACAGGCATTAAAGCAGTTGCTGCCCCGATGTTTATAAATATTTGCAGGGAGATCATAACGGTAATCCCCACGGCCAGCATAGATCCAAAAAGATCGGGTGCCCCCAGGGCGATCACAATTCCCCTGTAAGTGAGAAGGATAAAGAGCAAAATCAAAATAAATGCCCCTATAAAACCCAATTCTTCCCCTATTACGGCAAAAATAAAATCGGTGGCCGGTTCTGGAAGATAAAAAAATTTCTGCAGGCTGTTGCCCGGCCCCAGACCGGTAAGCCCGCCCGAACCAATGGCCAGAATAGATTGAATGACATGATAACCGGCTCCGCGAGGTTCCGACCAGGGGTCAACAAATGAGGTCAGACGCTCGACTCTATAGCTGGCCGCTGTCAGGTAATAGATTAAAATCAGACTGCCGGGAAGACCGATCACCAGCAGATGGCTGAACTTCATTCCCCCTATGATTAGCAGAAGCAGGGAGGTGGCAAAGATGGCCACGCCGGTACCCAGGTCCGGCTGATTGGTCACCAGAAAAAACATGGCGCTGATGATAATCATCGGCGGAAAAACGCCCTTCCAAAAACTCTTAATGAAATTCTTCTTTCTGTAGATAAAAGAGCTCAAATAAATCACCGCGGCCAGTTTGGTGAACTCCGAAGGCTGAAAATTGATAAACCCCAGATCAATCCAGCGGCGGGATCCACCGGCAGCTACTCCCAGGCCGGGCAAATAAACTGCCAGCAGCAAGAAAAGAGAAAAGAAAACAATTTTGCGTGAATGGCGGAGATAAAAGTGATAATCCAGCTGGGAGAGCAGAAACATAACTGCTAAACCGGCACCTGCAAATTTCAGCTGCCTTCTAAAGAAGAAATAAATATCCCCGTAATCCTGCATGGATTTTATTGAGCTGGCGCTAAGAATCATGATCAATCCAAAGCTTAAAAGCATTAAAACTGTCAGCACCAGAATCTTATCGATGCTGCTGCGTTCGTAATCATTCTGTTTTTCTTTTTCGGCCCGGTTAAAATTTTCCATGTTTTGCCTCTCCCTGTCTCAGACTCTTCCAGCAGTACAACAGCAGAAACCGGCAGCAGCCGTAATCATTCTGTGAGGTTTTTCTCAACTTCTCTTCTGAATTTTTTACCTCTTTGCTTATAACTATCGTACATATCCCAGCTGGGAGCGCCAGGTGATAACAGCAGAAGATTGTCTCCGGCGACTTCCAATTCTATCATACTCAGGGCTTTTTTCACAGCCCCTGGCATATCAACTGCAAGTTTAAAGTCATCAAAATTTTTCTTCAGCAAAAGATTTTTCATCTCTTCTGAAGTCTCACCCAGAAGCACGGCGCCTTCAGTTAACCGGGAGATCTTTAAGGTAAAATCAGAGAGATCACTGCAGCGGTCCTGGCCTCCAGCTATCAGATAAATGTTATCGTATTGACCGGCCAGAGATTCCAGAGCAGATAGAGCAGCATGAGGGTTGGTTGCTTTGGAGTCATCTATAATATCAAGGTTTTTATACTCTTTAACTTTTTGCAGCCTGTGAGGAGGGGGAGTGTAATCTTTAATTTCTTTTTTTAATGTGCTGATATCGACACCAAGAGTGCTGGCTATCAAAACTGCAAAAGCAGCATTTTTAAGATTATGCTTCCCCACAAGGGGTATTAAATCTTCGCTTATAAAGTTCTCATCAAATTTTTTTTCTTTTTGAAAATGAAGGCCACCATCGATTCTGACGCTGGCCCCGCTTAAAGTTTCTGAAATCATCTTAACTGAAGGACCGTCCTCCGGCAGCATTTCTCTCAGAACTTCAGAATCACCATTGATTATCGCCAGACCTGTTTTATCCTGGTTGCTAAATATCTTCGCCTTTGATTTTTGATAATGAGATCTGGTCCGGTGCCAGTCCAGATGATCGGGAGAAAAATTTAACAAAACAGCTATTTCGGGTTTGAAGTTTTTTATGCCTGCCAGCTGAAAGGAGCTGACTTCAGCCAATATTACAGAATCCGGCGGCGTTTTTTCCATGATCTCCAGCAGCGGCCGGCCTATATTTCCTGCCGTTTCCACCTCCCGCGAAGTCAGTCCTTTTTTTAAAATCCTTCCAGCCATAGAGGTGGTGGTAGTTTTGCCATTTGTCCCGGTTATGGCAACTATATACCTGTCAAAATAATTATAGGCCAGCTCAATTTCACTTATAATTTCAATATCTTCGAATTCAGATCGCCGGAAAAATTCCTGAGTTGTGGGAACTCCCGGACTGGTGATGATGACTTCATGATCGAGAAGTTTCTCTTTATCATCCAGAATATTTAATTTATCAGCTCCGGCAGCTGATTGAATGTAATTGTCGATGCTTTCACCTTTGTATGAATCATCATATAGAGATAGTTTTTTATTTCTGGCTGCCAGGAAGTTAATCACACTTTTACCGGTTACGCCCTTAAAACCATACAGGGCCAGTTTTTTACCGTCCAGATCAAGCAGATCCCGATCGATGTTTTTCATATAATTAACCTCACTCTAATTTTAAACCTGCATTTTCTAAATTGCTTTAACCCGTTCACATATAGCCGATAAAGAGAGCGGCGAGACCGAATATAATCTGAATAATGTAGAATCTCGATGTTACTCTGGTTTCCGGCCAACCAGCAAGTTCAAAGTGATGATGGAGAGGAGTCATTTTGAAAACTCTTTTTCCGCCTGTCCATTTAAAATACAGCACCTGGATGATAACTGAAAGGGCTTCCATGACGAAAACACCGCCCAAAATTACCAGAAGCAGACTGTAACCTGAATAGGTCAGAACAGCTGCCAGTAAAGCTCCCATCATCAAAGATCCGGAATCTCCCATAAAGACAGCGGCGGGATGAAAATTAAACCAGAGAAATCCGAGCATAATTCCCGCCCCCTGCAGTGATAACAGGCTCAAGATTATCTGACCCTGTTCGTGGAGAAAAGGGAGAGCGAATATCACTGTAATTATAACAAGTCCGGCCGCCAGGCCGTCAAGTCCATCGCTTAAATTTACCGCATTGGTGGTGGCCATCATTACCAGCACAGCCAGTGGAATGATTAAAATTCCCGGGTCCAGCCAATCGCCGATCAGGGGTATAAAAAGTGAGATGCTGATCTCGGTATAATACATGCTCAAACCGAGAAGCAAACCGGTTAAACCCTGGACAATAAGTTTAACCCAGCCGCTTATTCCTTCAGCAGAAGATTTTTTTATTATCAACAGATCATCTATAACTCCAACAGACCAGTTAATGGCTATTATTAAAAGTATTATCGAGGTTAAAAAATTAAATGGGAGAAATAAAATAGAAGAAAAAAGCATTGCGGGAAAGAATAGTATACCACCGAGGGTGGGAACGCCTTTCTTTTTTCTGTGTGAATCTGGTCCCAGCTCCCTTATCTCCTGATATAATTCAAATTTTTTTAGAAGTGGCAGCATCAGAGGCATTGACAGCAGAACAATAAAAAAAGGAATAGAAAAATTAAAAATTGCCGAATCCATCCTTATTACTCACCCTGTTCCAGTAATAATTCAACTATTTTCTCCATTTTTAATCTGCGCGAACCCTTGACTAAAATATTATCTCCTGGCTTGATCATATCTTCCAGAAAAACAGAGATGTTTTCTTTATCCTGGAAAGTATAAATCTTTTCTCTATCCATTCCGCTCTTTTTCGCTCCTTCAGCTATTGTGCGTGCTGTCCGGTCCAGGGTAATGAGCATATCCAGATCCAGTTCTTCTATATACTCACCCAGGTCCAGATGAGCAACTCTTTCAAAACCACCAAGTTCCAGCATTGTTCCCAGAACCGCTATATTTCTATCCCCCTCCAGACTGGTTAAATAATCCAAAGCTGCCCTCATCGAAAGTGGATTGGCATTATAAGCATCGTTTATAATCGTAGCACCTCTAAATTCACGTATCTCCTGACGCAGTTCAGTAACTTCAATATTGAGCAGACCTTTTTGAATGCTACCCCAGTCCATATTCAATTTCCTGGCCGCAGCAACAGCTGATAAAGCGTTATAAACATTGTGTTTTCCCGATCTATTCATAACCATTCGCTTTCTATCTCCGGTAGACTTCTCCCGAACTTTGAATTCACTTTTTTTGCCGCTGGGATATACCTCAACATCATCGGCATAATAGTCAGCATTATCATCTTCCAGGCTATAAGAAATCATACTGATATCATCAAACTTTCCGCTCACCTGACGAATATTTTCATCATCATAATTAAGTATACCTGTGCCGCTTCCAGCCATATTTTCAAGCAGCTCGCTTTTAGCCCGGGTTACCTTCTCCAGTGAACCAAAATTTTCCAGGTGAGCAGCACCTATATTAGTAATTATACCCATGTGTGGTCTGGCTATTTCAGCCAGGAGTTCGATATCTCCAAGATTTCTTGCCCCCATTTCCAGCACTATTACATCTTCATCTCCGTTCAGTCCCAAAAGGGTCAGGGGCAGACCGTACTCGTTATTATAGTTTTCAGGGGATTTGTAAGCCCTGAAATCTTCACCGAGTACATTGTACAGAATATCCCGGGTAGTAGTTTTCCCAGCGCTCCCAGTAACGCCGATCACTGTAACATCTTCCATCAATCCACGATGATAGGACGCCAGGTCCTGTAAAGCCCGGGTGGTATCTTTAACCTGCAGAATCGATTCACCGGCCTCCGGATTTATTGAACGAGAGGCAATAATAAGTTCAGCTCCATTACTCAGAGCCTCAAATATAAAATCATGTCCGTCATTATTTTCTCCGACTATGGCCACAAATATATCTCCCGGTTTTGCGTTTCGACTGTCTATGACGAGATTGCTGTAATCCCTGCCGGGATTGCCCTGAACAATTTTTCCTCCGGTAGCTTCGGCAATTTCGGAAAGATTCATGGATATCATATGTTTTCCTCCTCCGACTCTACTGCTCAATTCTCCTAACAGCTTTTCTGGCCTCTTCTCTATCATCAAAATTTATCCGTTCATCTGCAAACTCCTGATAAGTTTCATGTCCTTTGCCAAAAATTATGAGAATATCTCCTTTTTCAGCCTCTTTTACAGCTTCTCTGATTGCTTCTCCGCGCTCTTCAATAATTTTCCAGGAAGAATCATAATCGGCGAAATCTATTCCGGAAACAATATCATCAATTATATTTTCTGGCTTCTCGGAGCGGGGATTATCAGAGGTTATAAAAACTTTTTCTGCATACTCGAGGGCCGCTTTTCCCATTTTTGGCCTTTTATCTTTGTCTCTATCTCCTCCACAGCCAAAAACCACAATCAGATCATTGTATTTAAGCCTGGTTACTGATCGCAGCACATTCCTCATGCCCGCAGGTGTATGAGCATAATCTACCAGGATAGTAAAACCAAGCCCATTTTCAACTTTTTCCATGCGGCCGGGCACACCTGAAAAACCTCTCAAAGCTTCATCGAGCTTCTCAGCTTCGTATCCTTCGTTGAAAAGAACTGACAAAGCTGCCGCAGCATTACCGGCATTGAACAATCCTCCCATTGAAAGATTGAATTTATAGCCATTGAGCCTGAAATCAACCTCTTCAGCGCTGGCCTCTATTATCTCGGCCTTGAAATCGCTTTCCTCTTTTAGAGAAAACGAGTACAAATTCTCCGCTCCGTCAGCTCCTGATCTTATCATAGCATCGTCGCCATTATATACCCCTATGCCTTCTTTCTCATCCAGCAGATCGAAAATTGATAATTTTGCGGATAGATAATCATCCATGTCCTCATGAAAATCGAGATGATCCTGGCTGATATTGGTGAAGACAGCTGATTTAAGAATTAAATTATCCACCCTGTTCAATTCCAGAGCATGAGAGGAAATTTCAATCACCGCTCCCTGGCAGCCGTTATCCCTCATTTCGGCCAAATATCTAAATATCTCGCTGGCTTCAGGGGTGGTCCGGGCGGCGGAGTATTCCTCTCCTCCTGCGTCGACCTTTATTGTGCCGATTAATCCAGTCTTAAATCCAAGCTCATTTAAGAGCTCATAAAGAAGATAACAGGTTGTGGTTTTTCCGTTGGTACCTGTAACTCCATAAATATCAAGATCCTTCTCTGGATGATCATGCACAACTGCAGCTACCTGCCCGAGAATTTCAGCCGAATTTTCCACCTTTATAAAAAAAGTATCATCGGGCAATGTTTCCGGCAGCTCCTCAACTATAAAAGCCCGACATCCTCTCTGGTAGGCATCCTTTATAAATCTGTGACCATCAGTTTTAAAACCTTTTCTGGCCAGGAAAACAAATCCTTCTTCTGCCCGGCGGGAATCCTGAGTCACATCAGCGACGCTGAAATCTCCTCTGCCATATCGGTTCTGCCAATCAATTTCCTTCAGAAGATCTCTGGCTTCCAATTCATAATACCTCCAAAATTTATTTCCTGAAAAGATTCAGTTCAATTATTCGATGGTGATCGAATCAAAAATTTCCTGACGTTCGCCCGGCGGGGGAGATTGGTAGCTGATTTCCCCACTAACCGATCCGTTCAAGTAAAAACCGTATAATCTGGCCAGATTTTCTGCTTCTCCAGTTTCTAAACCTCGAAAATCAGGCACCATAACCTTTCTATTCTCCAATTTTGCATCATCCAGAAAAAGTTTGAGTGTGCTTCCGGAATTAACTTCTGCCCCCGAAAGCGGCCTCTGTCCTTTTACCGTCTCTCCTTCTCCTATAAGTTTAACATTTAATCCCTTTCTTCTCAATGTTCTGCTGATATTGCGTGCATTCAAACCCCTATAATTTCCAATTTCGAACTTTTCAGTGGATTTATCGTATTCATCCGGATCCGGATCATCATTTCCGGCGAGTAAATCTCTTTCCAGCAGAGCATTGCTGATCAAATTTTTAAATACTGGAACTGCATTTTCACTCGCATAAAAATCTTCATCCTCTTTTCCTTCAATATCTCTCAAAACCACCAAAACTGCCAGTTCAGGATCATCCCCGGGAACCAGAGCCAAAAATGAGGTGTCATAGGTGTCCTCATCCCCATAATGCCTGGAAGTCCCTGTTTTTCCCCCGACTGACAGCCCTTCCATCTTTGCTTCCTGGCCGGTTCCCTCTTCTACAGCCTCTATCATCAGATCTCTAACCTTTTTTGCGGTATCAGGTGATATAGCCTTTCTTATCCTTTCAGACTGCAGCTCAGCAATATCCTCTTCATTCAGCGTCGATGAGGATATACCCCTGACAAGCCGGGGTTTTTTGATAATACCATCATTTGCTATAGCCCCGGCGGCGGTTATCAGCTGCAGAGGGGTAACCGACAAACCATGGCCAAAAGACATGGTAGCCTGTTCAACTTCTGAATAATGATCCGGCCTCAGCTTTCCGGAACTCTCGCCGGGAAGTCCAATTCCAGTATTTTTACCGAAATTAAATCTTTCCAGACCTTCGATTAAATTTTCAGGATCCATTGAAAGACCCATCTGTACGAAACCGGGATTGCAGGAGTTGGCAAAAATTTCTACAAAACTCTGGGTACCGTGACCGTCTGCAGACCAGCAGTTAATTTCAGCATCATTAACTTTTATGCTCCCGGGATCATATAATTTATCCTGCATATCATAATAACCATATTCCAAAAAGAGGGAAGCGGTAAACACTTTAAATACTGAACCGGGCTCAAAATTATCGCTAATAGCCCTGTTTCTCATTTTTTCACTGCTGAAATCCTGGAAGTTATTGGGGTTAAAGTCAGGGCTGTTGGCCAAAGCCAGTAAATCCCCGTTTTCAGGATCCATAGCTATAATAGTTCCGCCGGAGGCATTGTAATTTTCCCGGGCTCTTTTGAGCTCATTTTCGGCAAAATATTGAAGAGTTTCATCTATGGTCAGGTGTATATTTTTGCCCTGATCGCCGTCTATATTGTTCTGGTTTTCTATTTCCAGGGGGATATTATCTCCCAGGGCATCCATTTCTCTGATTTCCAACCCCGGATTCCCGCTCAAAATGCTGTTATAGGCGTACTCCAGACCTTCCAGCCCAAAATTATCTATCCCTGTAAAACCAAGTATCTGCCCGGCAAGATCACCGGAGGGATAAATCCTTTTTGGCTCTTCAATACTGGATATACCTTCCAGATTTAAATCTTCCACTTGAGAATAAATATCGTTAGAAACCTGTCTTTCCAGATACACCAGCTGACTTCCGCCGCTGATTCTCGATTCCAGCTTCCTGCGGTCGGCCGACAGCACCTCCGCCAGCTTCTCAGCAGCAGAAGCAGGATCATCAATCTTTTCAGGTAACGCAACAATAGTGGGAGCACTGGTATTGACAGCCAAATTTCTGCCTTCTCTGTCCAGAATCTTACCCCTATCGCTGTCGACCTGCCTCTGCTGAATTCTTTGATTCAGGACAAGCCTCTGAAAATGAGAGCTCTGGAAAATCTGCAGCCATAACAATCTGCCTGTAATTATTATGAATACCAGCAGACAAAGAAACAAAAAATATCTTATTCTGTTATGCACTTCATCCATGCTGTGGCGATCCGACATATCACTAACCTCTTTTCATCAGTCGAAAGAAGCCGCTGCTGCCCTGCGAAAGACCTGCACGAACTCCTCAAATATTCCTGTGCTATCAGCTTCCCCCGCTGCCAGAACCTGAGATTCTTCCGTCTGCGGTGTAAGAGCTAAATCCCTGGTATTTTCAGCCTCAACCATGTTTAATTCTTCTCTTGCTAATCTTTCGATCCTTTCCAGATTCTTTTTCTCCGCAATCTGTCTTTCAATTTGAGAATTTTCTGCCTGAACTTCGGATAAATTCTCCTCGAGGTTTTCCACCTGATAATTAAGATCGACAATTCTCAAAGACTGAGTTATTATAATGCTCATAGGCAGAATCAACATAATAAAAATCATCAAAAATATTATCATTGCACTTCTATCCTGATTTTTTAAATCGATAATCTTCTGCAGGCCATTAATAAACCTTTCTCCAGAAAAATGACCTTTCCTCAAGATAGCTGCACCCCCTTTATGGATAAATTATTTTCTCTTAAAATAATCTCAGCTTTTAAATCACAATTTTTTAGCAGCTCTCAATCGCGCACTCCTGGCCCTGGGATTTTTTTCAACCTCCTTTTCATCAGCCCTGACCGGGCTTTTAGTAATTATTTCTAGCTCTTTTTCCTTTTCACATCGACATATGGGAAAATCCGGCGGACATGTGCATTCGCGGGCATGCTCTTTAAAACTATGTTTGACGATCCTGTCTTCTAAAGAATGAAAAGAGATGACGCAGACTCTACCTTCTCGAACAAGCAATCCTGGCAGCTTTTTCATTATTTTTTCCAGAGATTCCAGCTCTTTGTTTGTCGCAATTCTCAAAGCTTGAAATGTCCTGCGGGCAGGATGTCCTCCTTTTCTTCTGGCCGAAGCTGGAATAGCATCCTTAATAATTTCCACGAGTTCTTCAGTGGTTTCGATTTCCTGATCTTTCCGGCGCCTGCAGATGAATTCTGAAATTCTCTCTGCCCAGCGTTCTTCTCCGTATTCTTTTAATATTCTGCTGATCTCTTTTTTAGATCTATTATTGATGATATCAGCTGCGGTAATATTATTATCTCTATTCATTCTCATATCGAGAGGAGCTGGGCTGCTGTATGAAAAACCTCGCTCGGGATTATCGATCTGAGGGGAAGAAACTCCCAGGTCGAACAATATTCCGTCTGCCCCTGCCAAACCTTTATCTCGAATTATATCCGGCAACTTTACGAAATTTTCGTGGAAAAACTCAGCATTTTTATGATCGGAAAATTTATCACGACAGAAATTAACAGCAGTTTTATCTCTATCTATTCCCAAAAACTGCCCCTTTTCTTCGTCCAGTTTATGCAAAATTTCACCCGCATGTCCTCCGCGGCCCAGGGTAGCATCTATGTAAATACCATCTTCTTTTATATTAAGATAATTGACTGCTTTATCCAAAAGAACAGGAATATGATCTTGCTCTTTATTCCCCAAAATTTTCACTCCTTACCACGATCAAACTGGTCAGAATAAATTTTAAATCTCAAGCCCCTCAAGAGTAGCAGCTATATCCTCATGTGATTCTTCGGCATCCTGCAAAAAGTCCTCCCAGCGGTCACTGGCCCAGAGTTCAATTCTGCGGCCTATTCCGGCGATAACAATATCCTCATCTAAATTTGCGTAATTGCGCAAATTCTGCGGAAGACTAATTCTTCCCTGACTATCGAAGGAGCATTCACTCGCACCGGATAAGAAAAATCTCGTAAAAGTTCTGGCATCTTTTTTGGTGAGGGGAAGAGAGTTGAGTTTTTCTTCTAGTTTTTTCCATTCAGGAGGTGGGTAAAGAAAAAGACAATTATCCAGCCCTCTGGTAATGACAAAACTGTCATCCAGAATTTCACGAAACTGGGCGGGCATAATTACCCGTCCTTTGCTGTCCAATTTGTGATGATATTCTCCCATAAACATAAGCTATCCACCCCTCCACTCCACAATTCACCACTTTTCACCACTGCTTATTTTTAGTATTCTACAAAAAGAAAAAAACTCCTCTCTATCCAATAAACTTAAATAAAATATTCCCCTGTTAAAAAACAGGGGAAATGGCCGCAATCGCACGCATTGTAGGAGTTTTGATAGAAAACAGTAAAAAAGTTTGAGTTAATATCAGTTCTTTAAAGTCGTGTAGAACAGGGTTTGAAGAAGTTTAACATAGTCAAGTCCGCTTTCCTGCCACATTTTAGGATACATACTTCTTTTGGTAAAACCCGGGATGGTATTTATCTCATTAATTAATACTTCATTTTCCCCGGAGGTCAAAAAGAAGTCTATTCTGGCAAAACCTTTTCCTCCGAGATTACGAAATAAATCGCAGGAAAGCGAGCGTATATTTTCTTCAATTTCAGAACTTAATTCTGCCGGCGTAATTAATTCAGTTTCGTCAGTAAGGTATTTAGACTTATAATCATAAAAATCACCCGCGGGTATTATTTCTCCAGGAACAGAGGCTTTACATTCTTCATCTTCAGCTAAAACAGAGCACTCGATCTCCCTGCCGGCAATAGATTCTTCGATCAAAACTCTATCGTCGTACTTTAAAGCTTTTTCCAAAGCCTGGTTTAGTTCATCAGCCGACCTGACTCTGCTTATACCAAGGCTGGAACCCTGCCGTGATGGCTTAACAAAACATGGATAGCCTGTTTTTTCTGAGACCTCCTCATCCAATCTTTTGCTTAGATCATTATTTGCCGATATATTTTTCAAGTTGTTATAAGAAATATAATTAGCCTGAGGGAATCCTTGATTTTCTAAAATATTTTTTTGATAAATTTTGTCCATGCCGAGAACAGAAGTTGTAACATCGCAGCCTACATAAGGGATATCTGAAGTCTCCAAAAAACCCTGAATGGTTCCATCTTCTCCAAATGGACCGTGCAAAAGTGGAAAAGCTAAGTCAATTTTTTCATCAAAATTTTCTTTAATGCTCTGCCAGCTAGAAGAATACTTTTTTTCGTATTCCTCAGGGATCTCTTTTGTGTCGCTGTTTAAAATCTTTTTAGATAAAGCTTCACTGAGCCAAAAACCATTCCGGGTTATCGCTGTAGGATGAAACTCAAAATTATCCAGGCCTTCCTGCTGAGCGAAAACTGACCTGGCTGACATTATGGATACTTTATGTTCATGTGATTGGCCTCCAAACAACAGGCATACTTTAGTGAAATTCAAAACATTTTCCTCCCGGGCTGGATAATTTAGAAATAATCTATTTCCATAACCTCTCTAACCTTCTCCATCGTTTTTTCAGCTTCTTTTCTGGCCTTTTTCGTTCCAGAATAAAGAATCTCCTCGATCAGATCAGGATTATTTTTATATTTTTTCCTCCGTTCCCTCATCGGCTCCAAAAATTGATTAATTTTTTCAGCAAGCCTCTCCTTACAGGCAACACATCCTATTTTTGCCTCGCGACAGCTTTCTCTAATCTCCTCGACCTCTTCTTCATTAAAAGCTTTGTGATACTCAAAAACAGGGCAGTCTTCTGGATGGCCGGGATCATCGAGTCTGACACGAGCCGGATCGGTAACTGCCTGGCTGACCTTGTTTTTTACATTTTCCCGGGTATCTGAAAGAAAAATAGCGTTATTAAGGCTTTTGCTCATTTTAGCTTTTCCATCGAGACCGATAAGCCTGGGAAAATCACCGATTCTTGGTTCAGGTTCAGGAAATACTTCTCCGTAAAGATTGTTAAACTTCCTGACAATTTTTCGAGTCTGTTCGAGATGAGGAATTTGATCTTCTCCAACAGGAACCAGATCAGCACGACAAAACGTGATATCTGCAGCCTGACTTACCGGATAGCCAAGAAAACCATATGTCATTTCTTCGTAATTGTGCTGTTCTGCCTCGGCCTTGACAGTAGGATTTCTTTCCAGCTGATTAACGGTTACCAGCATGGAATAAATAACTGTTAGTTCAGCAATTTGAGGAATCATCGATTGAACACATATAGTGACATTTTCAGGATCGATACCTGCAGCCAGATAATCCTCTGTCACCTGCATCACATCTTTTTCCAGCATTTCAGGCTCGTCGAAATTTGTTGTCAAAGCCTGTACATCTGCAATTATTATAAAAGTTTCGTATTCTTCTGATAGTTTAATTCTATTCTCCAAACTCCCAACATAATGGCCCAGATGAAGTTTTCCTGTTGGTCGATCACCGGTCAAAATTCTGCCTTTTTTTTCAGACATCTTAACTCTCCTTTCTTAATTAGGATCTTCTTAATTCGGATCTTCTTGTCTTCGGTTGGTTAATAGGTGTGTAAAACCTCATTTATTTGTACTGGAAGATCCCTTAATTCATATTTTTGAATTTTTCATAATATAATTTGCAGTCAGCATGTATTACTGTTATAATACTAATAGCAATAACCATTATAAATTTTTTTAACGTTGGGGGGTAACCATAATGCCCAAAAATACTCGTATGACAAAACAGAGGAAAGCTATTCTGGAAGTTTTGAAAAATACCGACTCTCATCCTACTGCTGATGAAATTTATGAGGAAGTAAAGAAAGAAATCCCCAATATCAGTCTGGGAACAATTTATCGTAACCTCAATGTATTAGAAGAGATGGATGAGATTATGGTTCTTGATTATGGTAGCACTCACAGTAGATTTGACGGCTGTTCAAAAAATCATTATCACTTTCACTGCAGCGAATGCGAAGAAATTTATGATCTCGATATGAAAGTACAGGATGAATTAAATTCCAGTGTCGAAGATAACTTTCCTTTTGAAGTCAACAAGCACAGGCTGGAATTTTACGGACTCTGCCCTGATTGTCAGAAGTAAGGCAATTTTGTGCTTCGTCCCGACAAATCCTCGCTTAAAGAAGCGGGGATTTTTTATTTTTCTCCCTTGAGTTCAGATTGAGGAATAGCTTTCTTGGCCAGCTCATCAGCTCTATTGTTAAGCTCATTGTCAGCATGCGCTTTTACCTTGTTAACAGACAGATCATACTTGTGCCGCAGATTCTCAAGCTCAAGCCATAGATCCTTGTTCTTGACCTCATTGCCAGAAGAAGTGCTCCAGCCATTTTCCTTCCAGTTATCCAGCCATTTAACAAGTCCTTTAACCACATAATTGGAATCGCTATATAGAGCAATGCTGCTGCCATGCTCAAAGCTTTTCAAACCTTCGATTACCGCCCTGAGCTCCATTCTATTATTCGTGGTTTCATCTACCCCTCCGGATATAGCCTCTTTTTCTTCCCCTTCTTGCATTATTATGGCTGCAAATCCGCCGGGACCTGGATTATCCTGACAGGCGCCGTCTGTATATATCTCATAACTGCCCGCTCTTTTCGATTCATCAGTATTAGACTTCAATTCATCCCAGTAATTAACTGCCCTCCTTAGATGGGGTATAACTACCGAGCCGCCTGTAATCAGACTGATGCTGAAGATCTCTCCCAGCTCTTTTTCAGTTACCTCTAAATTATGTAATTCATTAATATGATATCTCACGCAGTCATCACAGTTTAAAATCAAGGAAGCAAGAAGTCCCATCATCTCTTTAGTTTTTCTATCCAGCTCGCCTTCCTCATAAACCTTTTTATCCAGATTAAAAAATCTCTTTATCTGTAAATTATCAATATCCATAATTCTCTCATCCATTTTCTCTCTAAATTCAAAAAAACATTCTTCATTAAATTCCCTCAAAGTTACGACCTCCTCCTGCCAAAAATCCAATCTAAATAGCATATTATCAAATAAACATTTAAAATACAATCTTTTAACTGCTGTAACTGCTGTCTTTTCAAATTAATTTACTAACTTTTGAATAAAAAATTCTAATCAAACAAAAATGGCTCCCCGAGCAGGATTCGAACCTGCGACTCAGTGGTTAACAGCCACTTGCTCTACCAGCTGAGCTATCGGGGAGCGAAAATAAAAATTATTATCCGGCAACGACCTACTCTCCCACAGAGTCGCCTCTGCAGTACCATAGGCGCTGGAGGACTTAACTGCTGTGTTCAGAATGGTAACAGGTGTTTCCCCTCCGCTTTTGTCACCGGAAATAGCAAAATTTATTTTAAAAATTTATTTCTAATTGGTGGAGGTAAGCGGATTCGAACCGCTGACCTCCTGCTTGCAAGGCAGGCGCTCTCCCAGCTGAGCTATACCCCCAAATGGTGGGCCTAAGTGGATTTGAACCACTGACCTCACGCTTATCAGGCGTGCGCTCTGACCAGTCTGAGCTATAGGCCCAAAATCCTTAAATTCTATCTTCAATCCACAATCAATTTTAGCATTTTAACTATCATCTGTCAAGAGCTAATCTGTCATTTGTTTTCCAAACTTTTCTTATCTGCTTCTCGAGCAGAAAACAATTTAAAAAAGAGTTCCTTTCCCGCTCGACGATTAATAGAATACCATTCAAAGACTTACATGTCAAGCCTTATAGCAATTTTTTTTTAGATCTTCTTAATCCTAAACCCTTTCTCTATTAAGCCTCCCCCCACCACTAAATCCTCGCGATAAAAAACGGCGGATTGGCCGGGAGCAACTGCTCTGACAGGTTCCTGGAAAAATACTATGGCCTGATCTGAAGATACTGGCTCAATTATAGATTTTACGGGATCAGCATTATATCTTACTTTTAGATCAGCCTTTAAATACTGGGGGGGCTTCTGAAATGGTATCCAGTTTAATTTTTTAACTTTTAAACCTTTGAAGTTGAGCTCGCTTCGAGGTCCCACTATCAGGGCATTATTGTCACTATCTATTTCAACCACATAAACAGGATGATCAAGAGAAATACCAAGGCCTCTACGCTGCCCGATCGTGTAATTATAAAGACCCTCATGCTCTCCTATTTTTTCGCCATCGACATAATAAATTGGTCCTGTTTTTCCAGGTTCAGAAAAATATCTTTCCAGGAACTTCTTATAATCATCATCAGGTACAAAACAAATTTCCTGGCTGTCAGGTTTATCAGATACTGGAAGATCAAACTTTTGAGCCAGCTCTCTAACCTGACCCTTTTCATAATTTCCCAGAGGAAATAAAGATCTTTTTAGCTGTTTTTGATCCAGCCGATATAGCATATAACTTTGATCTTTATCCAGCGATTTGCCTTTTTTTAACAGAATTCTATCTCCGGAATTGGATTTTGCCTTCAAAGCATAATGACCGGTTGCCAGATACTGGCAGCCGGCTTCCCGGGAACGACGTAAAAGCTCAAAAAACTTCAACTCCTCGTTGCAGACAACACAGGGGTTGGGAGTCCTACCGCTGGTATATTCTTTCACAAAATTATTTATAACTCTCTCAGAAAACTCTTTTTTAAAATTAAAGCTGTAATGAGGAATATTCAGAGCTGCCGCAACTTTTTTGGCATCCGAAATTGCGCAGCAGCTCCCCTCCTGTTCATGGCTCTCTTTCACAAAATCAGGAACGATTTTCATAGTAGCACCGATAACATCAAAGCCTTTTTCATCTAAAATAGCGGCGGTGACAGAACTATCAACACCGCCGCTCATAGCTACCATAACTTTTGTCATTTAATCACCCGCCGCCTTATATACCAAAGTTTGTAAAAATTATTCCGCCACCTTTTCGTCCTGCTGCAGTTCCTCAGCATGATCGACATGTCCTGCTCCTGACTGTTTTTCTGGATCTCTGTACTTTTCGATAGCATCCTTGACAGCATCTGCCGCAAGGTTAGAACAATGCATCTTGGCAGGGGGAAGACCGTCCAGAGATTCAGCAATCTCCTCGTTGGAGATTTCCTCAGCCTCGTCTAAGGTTTTATTCATGACGAGTTCGGTAACCATACTGCTGGTTGCTACAGCAGCTCCACAACCAAAAGTGTTGAACTTTATATCGGTGATTTTCTCCTCATCATCGATATTCATATAGATCTTCATGATGTCTCCACAGGTCGGATTCCCCACTTCTCCTATTAGATCAGCGTCTTCTATTTTACCCATGTTCCGGGGGTTTTGAAAATGATCCATAACTTTATCAGAATACATTTTATCATCTCCCGAAGATTTGACTGGATGTTATATATTCCACTACAAAACTCACTCTTTTATGAGTAATATTTAATCATACAGAGGAGACATCTCCCTGAGTCTTTCGATAACTTCAGGAAGTACCTCCAGCAAATAATCAACTTCTTCCTCCGTATTGCTATAACCCAGTGTCAATCTTAATGATCCATGAGCAACTTCATGGCTGAGACCGAGTGCCAGCAATACATGAGAAGGCTCCAAAGAACCGGATGTACAGGCTGAACCGCTAGAAGCTGCTATCCCTTCCATATCAAGATTAAGAAGTATCGATTCACCTTCGATATATCTGAAACAAAAATTAACATTGTTCGGCAGTCTGCAGCCGCTGCCGGGTTCAGGTCCGTTCAATATAACATCATCTATATCTTCTCTTACTCTATCAATAATTTTATCACGCAAATTTTGTAATTTTTCCTGTTTTTCCGGGAGTCTTTTTAGGGCCAGTTCAGCTGCTTTTCCAAAGCCAACAATGTTGGGAACATTTTCGGTGCTGGCCCGGAGTTTATTTTCCTGGGCTCCTCCATTCATTTGAGGAACTAATTTAGTCCCTTTACTGCGATACAATGCTCCCACGCCTTTAGGGCCGTTAATTTTATGAGCTGATAGAGATAGCAAATCCACTCCTAGCTCCTGCACATCCAGTTCCAGCTGCCCCGCAGCCTGAACTGCATCTGTATGAAAAATAATATCGCGTTTATCAGCTATTTCGGCAATTTCCTTCACTGGTTGAATTGTTCCTATTTCATTATTGGCCATCATTATAGATATAAGCGTTGTGTCCTCGCGAATTTCTTCTTTGAGTTCTTCTAAATCTATTAAACCGTCTTCGTCAACAGAAAGATAAGTAACTTCATAATCACGATTTTCTTCAAGATATTCACAGGTATGAAGAACAGCATGGTGCTCGATTTCAGAAGTGATTATATGCTTTCCTCTGTTCTCCCTGGCAATTGCTGCCCCTTTTACCGCTAAATTGTCTGCTTCAGTCCCGCTTCCTGTGAATATAATTTCCTCGCTTTTTTCCGCATTTATAAGGTTTTGCACCTGCTGCCGGGCCTTTTCAACAGCTCTATCAGCTTCCTGGCCTTCCTGATAGATACTCGAGGGGTTTCCGTATTTCTCCAAAAAATAAGGCTTCATAGCTTCTAAAACTTCTTCGTCGAGAGGAGAGGTGCCCGCGTGATCAAAATAGTATCTGTTTTCCATTGTTAATCACCTCAAATTCACGATAGGTTACAAACTACTCACTTTCTTCCGAACCATACTTAAGATTTTCCGCTTTTTGTACAAGTTCCGACAGGGTATAGGAGTCGAGAACCTCACCAACTTGCTCGCTTAAAAGCAACCATAAATCATGAGTTACACATTCTTTTTCCTGTTCACACTTAAAGTCATCCGTTACACAGCTGACCGGTTGAATAGGGCCTTCGAGTACTCTTATTACATCTCCGGCGGTGATCTCGTCCGGATCTTCATTGAGAAGATATCCTCCATGAGCTCCTCTGACACTGGAAACTATACCGGCTTTTCTAAGGCTGGCGAATAATTGCTCAAGATATTGCTCCGATATATTCTCTCTCCGATATTTTTCTAAGAGGTATGGCTTTACCATCTTCATGAAGAGCGAGGTCGACAAGCGCCCTCAACCCGTATCTTCCTCTTGTAGATATTTTCATTTTTACACCTCTCAAACTTGACCTAATTTGTCAACTTAAGTTTACCATAATTATTACTGATTGTCAATCAATCCGCCTGAAAAAACTATCGATGATTTCTAATTTCACTTTATCTCCCGTAATGTTTTTCAGCTCACTCCTCAAAACCTGTTCAAATTCCAGGGGCATCTCACCTTTAAGAACAAATCCTTCCTGACAGTGGCCTCGATTTTTAATCTCTATTTCTCTTTTTTCCAGCTGATTTATAACCTCGCCTATATGATTATAGCTGCCCCGGCAGGAGAACTGCAAATATTTCTTGACCTCAACTTTTTCCACAGTTTTTATAGACCGGCCGGCAGCCTCCCCGTAAGCCCTGATAAGACCACCTATTCCGAGCTCTGTTCCCCCAAAATATCTGGTAACTACAACTGCAGCATTTAAGAGATTTTCACCCTGAAGCCGCTGCAGAATCGGAGGACCAGCGCTGGAAGCAGGCTCACCGTCATCATCAGATACTTCCTCCAAACTCCCTTTATTAAAAACTCGAAAAGCAAAAGCATTATGAGTGGCATCAGAAAACTCAGCTTTAACGTTTTTGACAGCCCCCTCAGCTTCCTGGCGAGAAAAACAGGGGAAAGTCGTAGCTATGAATCGGCTGCCCTTCACCCTGGATTCTATTCTGTTTTTCCGGCTTATAGTTTTATATTGATCTTCACCATCCATTCTATCCACTGTCACTATTTCTTTCTCCTTCGTCCTCACTCAAATAGTTCAGATATTTTTTAATCTTTTTTTCACGCCCCTGACCATCGGGGTTATAAAATTCGAGTTCTCCCTGCATATCGGGCAGATAATTTTGTTCTACGAAGTTATCTGGATAATTGTGGGGATATTTATACCCCTCTCCGTGGCCCAGATCATCCGCCCCGCTGTAATGAGTGTCGCGCAGGTGGTCAGGGACCGGTCCGGGATCATTTTTTCTAATATACTCCAGGGCATTATCGACAGCCTTTATGGTGGAATTGGACTTAGGAGCAGTTGTCAGATATAAAACAGCCTCCGCCAGAGGCAATCTTGCCTCCGGCATACCCACATACTCGACCGCTCTGGCAGCTGAAATGGCGATATTCAAAGCGCGGGGATCAGCCAGACCAATATCCTCAGCAGCATGAACTATAATCCGCCTGGCTATGAACATGGGATCCTCTCCTGCCTCTATCATTCTTGCCAGCCAGAACATAGCTGCATCAGGGTCCGAACCTCTGATACTTTTAATAAAGGCAGAAACTATATCATAATGTTTATCTCCGCTTTTATCATACTGTTTCCTTTTTTCCTGAAGACACTCTTCAAGTATCTCGATGTCTATTTTGATAGCACCTGAATCATCGGGCTTTGTTGATAAAACCGCAATCTCCAGCGAGTTTAAAGCCGTCCTGGCATCTCCCCGGGAAGCTTCGGCCAAAAATTTCAATTCTTCTTCCCCTATTTTCACGTCCTTATCCCCCAGTCCTCTTTGCTCATCATTTAATGCCTGCAGAACTATTTTTTTTATATCTTCACTGCTCAGCTCATGCAGTTTAAAGACTCTTGCTCGAGAAAGCAGGGGAGAGTTAACTTCAAAATAAGGATTTTCTGTGGTTGCTCCAACCAAAATAATATACCCCTCTTCTACAGAAGGAAGAAGGGCATCCTGTTGAGCTTTATTAAATCTGTGAATTTCGTCTATAAATAATATAGTATTTTGCTGATGCATCTGAAGATTATCTTTTCCTGCCGCTATGATCTTTCTGAGCTGCTTGACCCCGGAAGTAACGGCATTTACCTTTTTGAACTCTGAATCGGTGTTTTCAGCTATCACTCTCGCCAGACTGGTCTTGCCGCTGCCCGGAGGACCGTAAAGTATCATCGACTGAAGTCGATTGGAATCTATCATTCTTCTCAAAAGCTTACCTTCAGAGGTTAGATGATGCTGGCCATATAATTCATCGAAACATTCCGGTCGCATTCTGAAGGCAAGAGGTTTTTGATCGCTGTGATCTACGCTGGCGAAGAGATTCATCTTTACAATCCTCCGATCTGTTTATCTTTTAGGATCTTCTTGTCTTCAGTTGGCTAAAAGGTGTGTAAAAACCTCATTTAGTTGTGCTGTAAGATATAAAGCTGCGTTCACAATGAAATTTTTCCCCGGCATAAGTTTAGTTTTCGGCCAAAAAATTGCGCTTCCTTCGCAAAAGCTCATCCCTGAGCTCCCGCTCAGCCCGGCACCTCCTGAGCCGGGGACACTATTTTTTGGCCATGGACTTAACCTGAATCTCGAAAAATTTCGAGTATCACTTTGCTTTATATCTTCCAGCCATTATTGTCATGACAGTGATCTTATACTATATCTATCAACTGATAACAAGAAGATCCATCTTTTAATTGCAGATATAGGCAAATATTACTTATCATCAACTTTGAGGTTCAGCTCTTCAAGCTGTTTGCCAGTAACCTCACCCGGTGCTCCCGTCAGGGGAGAGCTGGCATTTTGAGTCTTGGGAAAAGCTATCACATCACGAATTGAGTCACTCCCTGTCAATAACATTACAATCCTATCCAGTCCAAATGCTATACCTCCGTGAGGTGGGGCGCCGTGTTCTAATGCCTCTATCATAAAACCAAACTTTTCTTCAACTTCTTCTGGAGAAAATCCTAACAGCTCAAAAACCTCTTTCTGCAGATCAGCATCGCTGATTCTGACACTGCCCCCGCCTACCTCCTCGCCGTTTATAACCATATCATATGCCTGAGATCTGACATCAAGAGGATTTTCCGAAATCATCTCCTCATCTTCTGGAAGGGGAGCGGCAAAAGGATGATGCTCGGATTCAATTCTATCCTCTTTTTTATTATAGCCGAAGAGCGGAAAGTCCACCACCCAGAGAAAATCGTATTCATTCTCAGGTATAAGACTATAATCTTCGGCAAGTTTTAATCTCAAATCACCCAGACATTTAAGGGTTAAATCGATTTCTCCGGCTATAACAAAAATCATATCTCCTTTTTCAGCTGATAACTTATTCTTGAGAGATTTTAGCTCTTCAGAGGAGATAAATTTAGCCACTGGAGATGCAATTTCCGTCTCCTTGACAGCAAAATTAATCAAGCCAGCTGCTCCCAGCTCTTTCACGAAATCCTCGTATTTATCTATCTGACTTCTGCTCATATCAGCTCCGTCAGCAAGCTTAATGCCTCTGACGGTACCGCCCTCAGCTATAGTATCGCTGAAGAGATTAAAATCACTATCAGAAAATATATCTGAAAGATCCTCAATCTCGAGATCAAACCTGGTATCAGGGCTGTCGCTTCCGTATCTTTCCATCGCCTCCTGATAGCTGATGACATCAAATTTCTCGGGTATTTCAATATCCGCAACAGCAAATATCTCCCCCATCAAATTTTCCATTTCGGACATAAAGCTTTCAACATCTATAAATGAAGTCTCTATATCAATCTGCATGAATTCAGGCTGACGATTTGCACGCAGGTCTTCATCGCGAAAACATTTGGCAATCTGAAAATACTGTTCAACTCCTCCAGCCATCAGCAGCTGCTTAAAAAGCTGGGGAGATTGAGGAAGAGCGTAAAAATTCCCTCGATGCAATCTGCTGGGGACAAGATAATCGCGGGCACCCTCGGGAGTACTTTTGGTCAGTATGGGTGTCTCTATTTCCCAGTAACCTGAGGTCGAAAGAAAATTTCTGGTAGCCTGCATAACCTGATGCTTTTTTTTCATAATCTCCAGCATCCGGGGGCGGCGAAGGTCAAGATATCTATGCTCAAGACGCACTCTCTCTGTGGCCCGGGTTTTATCCTCAACTTCAAAGGGAGGTGTTTGAGAATGGGATATCAGCTCAAGCCTGTCTGCCTCAAGTTCAACTTTTCCGGTGGTTATTTCGGGATTTATATTTTCTTCGGGCCTGCTGCTGATAATACCCGTCACAGAGATTACGTCTTCACTCCCCAGATTTTCAGCCTTTGCAAAAAGTTCTTTATCGACGGATTGATCAAATACCACCTGAATAACGCCCGAACGATCTCTCAGATCGATAAATAAAAGAGAGCCATGATCTCTTAATCTCTGCACCCAGCCATTAACTGTGATCTCTTCTCCGGTCAGACCGGTACCTATCTCTTCGCATCTATGGGTTCGTCTTTTATATTCTTCTTCAACGTTTATATTTTCAGCTTCCCTGCTCTGCATTTATTTCATTTCACCTCTTATCAATGATGTTTACTGAATTTTATCGGCCAGGACATCGACAATTTTATCCTGTGCTATCATCTTTTCCTCGCCGGTATTCATATCTCTGAGAGTTAGAGAATCCTTCTGTATCTCATCTTCTCCGACTATAATGCTGTAATCGCTGTTTTTTCTGTCAGCATCCTTCATCTGACTGCCCACGCTGCGATCTCCATAATCTGTGTCGGCTGAAAATCCCGCCCTGCGGAGTTTGCGCAGCAGACTCAATGATAATTTTTCAGCCCGGGCACCGATCTTGATCACATAAACATCCAGATCGGATTTTATATCTTCGTCTCTCTGCTCTTCCAGAACCAGCAGAAGACGTTCCAATCCCAGCGCCCAGCCTGATCCGGGAACATCCCGATCTCCAATTTCTTCGACCAGCCCGTTATATCTGCCCCCGGAAAAAATTGCATTTTGAGCTCCTAGATCGTGTGATTTTACCTCAAAGACTGTATTTGTATAATAATCAAGTCCCCTCACCAGATGGGGCTCTATATGAAAATCAATTTTAAGCTGCTCTAAACCTTCTTTTACCTGAGCAAAATGATCGTGACACTGGCTGCATATGTAATCCAGTATTTCCGGAGCATTCCCGGTCGTCTCCGCGCACTCATCGCAATCCAGAATCCTCAAAGGATTTCTCGTCAGCCGGCGTCTGCAGTCGGAGCACAGTTCCTCCTCATGCTCGGAAAAATGTTCCTGGAGATCTGCAACGTAATCGGGACGGCATTCAGGACAGCCGATACTGTTTAGCTCAACGAAGAAATCTTTCAGTCCCAGCTTTTCCAGATAATCGATGCCCATGGCCATCAATTCCACATCTATATCCGGGTCATTGCTGCCCAGAACTTCAACTCCGAACTGATGAAACTGTCTGTAACGACCGGATTGAGGCCTTTCATATCTGAACATGGGACCGATGTAGTAATATTTGGTGGGCTGAGCCCTGCCGTATATCTTATTTTCCAGAAAAGAACGAACCACCGAGGCAGTCATTTCCGGCCTGAGCGTTATACTGCGGCCGCCCCTATCTTCAAAAGTATACATCTCTTTTTCAACGATATCGGTAGCTTCCCCGATGCCCCGGTTAAAAAGCTCGGTATATTCAAAGACAGGTGTTCTTATCTCCTGGTAATTATAATTTTCACTGATTTCATGGGCCTTGTTTTCCAAAAATTGCCAATCAAAAGAATCGGGGGGCAGAATATCCTGAGTCCCCCTGGGTGAATTTATTTTCATTTTTTACCACCTTTTTTTACCTATTCAACCTGTTCATCTTCTCCTGGACTGACTTCAATTTCATCCGGATCTACCTCTTCCATCTCTTCCTCGTCCATAGCTTCCTGTTCAGGCCTGATCTCCTGCCTCTCCTCCTGCAGCTCTACAAATTCATCCATTTCCTCCTGAGCCAGCTCACTTTCTTCCAATCTGGTAAAGGAATTGCTCAGCCGATAGCGGGCCATGAGATTGCGACCGGCCAGCTCCGATGCTTTCTCGTATTTCTCCAGGGCCAGTTCCTCTTCATCGTTTTCAGCATAAATCTCGCCAAACTCATAATATATTTCCCATTCCTCCGGATGCACATCGGTAGCACTCTCCAGAACTGAATAAGCTTCTTCAGCTTCTCCCAGCTCCTGATAGGAACGAGCATAATATATATCGACAGCAGGATCTCTACTCATCTCTCTCGCTTCGGAAAATTCTTCTGCTGCAGCAGCAAATTCTTCATTATCAAAAAGATCCATGGCTCGCATTACCGGATCTTTGATTTCTATCTCAGCTTCCTCTCTCGCTTCCATCAACCATTGATCCAGCATGTCATCTTCTCTTTCAGACAGCAGATCCTCGCGTATCTCCTCTTTCAGCTCTTCCTGGTCTTCATCGGCTTCATCCTCGCCATTTCCATATTCTTCCTGATAAGCCTCTTCAACCTCAGCTTCAGTCACCTCTGCTCCAGCCTGAATATGATCCATCGCTCCCTCCATCTTCTTCTGCTGTTCGAGAGAGCGTCTGATGTTTTCCTGCAGCTGTGAAATCGACATATCCTGCTGGGCCAGCATCTGTTCCAGCTCTTCCATCTCCATATTGTTCTGAGTCAGAATATTATCGATAACCTCATCGATCTCCTCCGGACTTACCTCTGTATCAGTTTCTAGCTCCTCTGCTTTTTGCATCAACAACCTCTCATCGATCAACGAACTCAAAATACCGTGTTGAAAAGATAGATTTTGAGCTCTGGTGAAATCAGCAGTCTGTTGGGCGTAATTTTGCTGCATCTCGTTCAACCGATGTCGGCTGATCTCTTCTCCTTCAACCTCAGCCACTATATTCATGGCTTCCTGGTCTGCCGGGCTCTGATCAGAGCCAGAAAATGCGCCATAACCCATAAATCCTCCACCGACAGCAAAAGAGACCACGACAATATAAACTATATACCTGCTGTAATTTCTCAATTTATCAAACATAAAATTAAAACACTCCCTTTTTCTTTATACTGCTTCGGATAAAGTTCTTCACTATAATTTTAACTCAGGAGCCGATCAATGTCAATATATCTGATGATATACGTAATCATAAAAATCTTTTAACGTGGTTTCAGGACCATGACCGGGAAAGACCCTGGTGTTCAATGGAAATAATTTTTTTATCCTTTCCAGAGACTCTTTAAGTTCACTGCTGTCCCCGGCAGGCAGATCGGTTCTGCCTATTCCTCCTCGAAAAATAACATCGCCGGAAAAAAGAACTTCTTCTCCGGGTTCAAATAAAACTATGCTGCCGGGGCTATGCCCGGGAGTGTGATAAATTTCAAATTTGCAGTCTCCAGCCTCGATATTTTCACCTTCGCTTAAAAGTCGATCAGCCGGAGGACTGATTACCTTTTTATTGATCAGATGAGATGAATTTTTTTCGGGATCGGTCAGGGCAGAAGCTGCCTCTTTATGAGCAGCTATCTCCAGATCCAGCTCATCCTTTAAGACCGCATTGGCTCCTATATGATCGAAATGACCATGGGTATTGACTATATATTTGTAATCATACTCCCGCTCTGTGATTTTTTCCATAATTCTTTTAGCTGAATCTTCAGAGCCAGGATCAATTATCAAGCCCTGATTATCGCAGTCCACTATATAACAATTTGTCGCATTTCGACCCAGCTGCAGCTTTTCTATATGCAAGTTAAATCTACCTCCATATTTACAGAGATTAAAAGTTCTTTTTGCTGTCCAGAAGAATTGTTACGGGACCATCATTATTGAGTTCAACTTCCATAAAAGCCTTAAACTCTCCGGTGGCACAATCAAGATCGGTCTTTTCCAGTTCGTCGACAAAATAATTGTATAATTTTTTGGCTTTATCAGCTGATGCGGCATCGCTATATCCCGGCCTTCTGCCCTGACGACAATCTCCGTAAAGTGTAAATTGAGATACAGCCATAATCTCTCTGTCAAGATCCAGAGCTGATAGGTTCATCTTCCCGTCATCATCTTCGAAAATCCTCAGATTTATAATCTTATCGAGGAGATAGTCAGCATCTTCGGCATCGTCATCTTCCCCAACACCTAAAAAAACACACAATCCTGAATCAATGCTGCCGATTTCTTCATTATCAACGTATACCTGACAGCTATTAACCCGCTGTACAACAGCTCTCATCTCTAAACCCCCTCGTATAATATCGTAGTGTCAAAAAAATCCCCGGAATCACAATAATCGGTTCCTAACTGGGTCGGGCCCGGCTGACCGACAAAACTCCGGAAACATTTTCAATTTTAGTCATGAGCTCTTTCATGTGTTCTTTGCTGCTGAGCTCGACATCTATTTTAATATAGGCTTGATTGTATTTATCTGTATCGGCCATGACTGAATGAAGTTCAATTTTCTCATTGCTTATTACTCCAGTTATCTCGTTCAGTAAAGCCTGCTTATTGACAGCCTCAATCATCAATTCAACTTCATAGGAATCACTTTCAGAAGAGCTCCAGTTGACTTCAATAAACCTGTCCTCGCCCTTCATCTCCTTAACATTAGGGCAATCAGCTCTATGAACGGAAACCCCCCGGCCTCTTGTAATATAACCAACAATTCTGTCTCCAGGGACGGGTTTGCAGCATTTAGCTATCCTTACCAGTATATCATCCATCCCTTTAACCTGAATACCCCGACCGGAACTTCTTTTATCTTTCTTTTTATCGGAAATGAGCTCTTCGAGATCTTCCGATTCCTTGTAATCATCAGGGATTTTTTTCAAAACCTGCCTGATCGAAATCTGATCATAACCTATCCCCTCAAAAAGAGCTTCGACACCCTTCCTGTTCAGATCTTCAGCAATCTCTTTCAGAACTCCTTCTCGCTCAGAAGAGGGGATTTCTATATTTTCCCGCTCAATAGCCTGATTTAATGATTTTTTGCCCTGAGCTTTTGCTTTATCCTTTCTCTGCCTTTTAAACCATCTTTTTATTTTACTTTTGGCCCGGGAGCTCTGTACAAATTCAAGCCAGTCCCGGGAAGGACTGCTGTCGCTGGAGGTCAATATTTCTACAATATCGCCATTTTCCAGCTCATACTCCAGGGGCACCATTTTGCCGTTAGATTTGGCCCCCACACAATTATGCCCCACTTCAGTATGAATATAATAGGCAAAATCAACCGGCGTGGCTCCCCGGGGTAAATTTATGACGTCTCCTTTGGGCGTAAACACAAATACCTCGTCTTCAAAAAGGTCAACCTTGAGCGCCTCCATAAACTCATGCGGCTCCTGCAGGTCCTTCTGCCACTCAAGCAGCTGTCTGAGCCAGGAAAGCTTATCTTCAAAATCTTCCTCACCACTTCCCCCTTCTTTATAACGCCAGTGAGCTGCAATTCCGTATTCCGCCGTTCTATGCATCTCCGGCGTTCTAATCTGCACCTCCAGAGGATCACCATGGGGACCGATAACGGTAGTGTGAAGAGATTGGTACATATTTGATTTGGGCATGGCTATATAATCTTTAAACCTGCCCGGCATGGGATTCCAGATCTCATGAATTATACCCAGAACTTCGTAACACTCCCTGACGGAATCCACCAGAACTCTAACCGCAGTCAGATCATAAACCTCTTCAAAGGAGATCTCTTTTTCTTCCATTTTTTGATATATACTGTATAAATGTTTGGGCCGTCCGTAAATATCGGCCTCAATATCATTCTCTTTCAAAGCTTTTTCAATTTGATCGATAGCCTGCTGAATATATTTTTTTCTTTCATCCCGGTTGGCTGCCACTTTTCTGGAGAGTTCATAATACATTTCGGGTTTAAGGTACCGAAAACTCAAATCTTCCAGTTCCCATTTCAATCTGGACATGCCCAGCCTGTGAGCCAGCGGAGCATAAATCTCCAGAGTTTCACGGGCCTTCTCGATCTGTTTTTCCTCTCTCATATACCCGAGAGTTCGCATATTATGCAGCCGATCAGCCAGTTTTATGAGAACCACCCTGATATCATCGGACATGGCCAGAAACATTTTGCGCAGGCTTTCAGCCTGCTGTTCTTCCCTGGACTTGAAATCCATTCGGGTGAGTTTGGTCACACCATCGACCAGCAGAGCGATTTCCTGATTGAATTCTTCTGCGATGTCTTCCCGCGAAAATTCGGTATCTTCAATTATATCATGCAGAATAGCGGCGGCAATAGAGGTCAGATCCAGCTCGAGTTCAGCCATTATATAGGCAACACCCAGGGGATGTTCTACAAAGGGCTCACCGGAAATTCTATACTGTCCTCTGTAAGCCTCTCTGCTGAGCTCATGAGCTTTGCGAATCCATGAGAGATCCGGATCGTCTATATAGGTTTTAATTTTTTCTTCTATTTTGCTCAGTTTCATCTTTTATCCCCTAACGTGCAGCATTTTTTAAATCGGAGAACCGACAAATTCCTTATTCCTTCATTATAGAAAATATATTATAGTCTTGCAAATTGCTCCTGCCCGGCAGGTCCGTCAGCTCAATCAAATATCCGGCGGCAATCACTTCTGCTTCCAGCTTTTCAATTAACTCTATTGCTGCCAGAGAAGTTCCGCCGGTAGCCAGCAGATCATCTATCAACAGAACTTTATCCCCGGCTTCCAGAGAATCAGTATGCATTTCCAGCTCGCTCTCTCCGTACTCGAGTTCATAGGTCACCGAAACCTTATCAGCTGGGAGCTTCCCCGACTTTCTTATAGGTATGAATCCACATGCAAATTCCCGGGATAAAACCGGCCCCAGGAGAAAACCCCTGGCCTCGATAGCAGCTATGTAGTCGAATTCGAGCTCAGCAAATTCGTCCAAAAATCTCTCAATCACCTCATTAAAACCATCCTCATCCTTTAATATAGGGGTGATATCCTTAAAGAGAATGCCTTCTTCGGGAAAATCCTCTATTTCTCTCAACAAATTTTTTAGATTCATTTTGCCCTTTCCTCCTCCGGTTTATTCAATCGGTCTTCGAATTTTGCTATAAAACTGGATAAGTCAGTTCTTTTTAACATTTTTTCAAGTTCCGCAAATCTTTCTCGGATGCGAGTTATCTCATTATATCTCACTGACTCATGGAAATTCAGATTTTTTGAAGGGCTTTTGATTAAAATTTTATCGTTTTCGAACTCTAAAGCTTCAAGCTCGGAAAAGATCTCCAGAATTTCCTTTTTTAAATCATCACTTATATCTTTGCCCGCAAAAATCTCACTTCTATCGACTGTTTCCCCATTTTCCCGGAGATAATTCAACCAGATATCACGCAGAAACTCTTTATGAGGTATTTTGCTGTCTATGATAGAACTATTTTGATCCAGCTGCGCCCGGGAAAAAATAAAATGCACACCGGCTCTATCCTCTCCCGATCTCAGATATCTCACCGAGCTCACCATCTCTTCCAGAGAAAAAGGCGGATCCCAGTAAACAATTCTGGAACAGCTGTCATCAAGCTGATCGGGGGAGGATATGAAGAGCAGATCTCCGAATTTATGTTTCAGTTTTTCTTTTATGCGCCGATTATAAATATTTACAGCACTCCTGCCCTCCCAACCCGAGATAACTTCCAGATAATCCTTCTTATTACCCCCCCGGGCATCGAACAGCAGGATATCTTCGTCTTCGTACTTTATCGGCCGCAGATGGGATCTTTCTTGAACGATTATATCCTTTATTTTTATCTCCAGATTTTCCGAGCCCCTCCAGCTGTTTAAAAAAGGCTTGCAGATAAGTTTAAATTTATTTTTGCTGCAGTTATATCTTTTGAGCTCTGAATACCGCTTTCCCAGCTGAAAACCTATTCCCGATATTCCGTCTCCAGTTTTAATCTTGAGGTGACCGCCATTTTGACCGACTTTTCGCATCTCTCGGAGGGAAGTTTCCATTGCGAATAACGGCTCCGGGTTCCCCCAGCCAAAGGGCTTTAATTTCTGTATATCGCCGTGAATTTTCCTGTTTAGATCAGCAGGCTGCAGGAAACCATCAAAATTTTGAGCCGGAATATAATCCTGTTCGGATAGTTCTTCCTTGATATACCGGGTAAATTCCTGACTGAATGAATCAATCCGGTCTTCAGAGATGGTTAAACCGGCCGCCTGTTTGTGACCGCCAAATTCTTCGATGTTTTTAGAACAACTCTGCAGAGCTTCGTAAAGATTCAATCCGGAAATACTCCGCCCCGATCCACGTCCCATCCCCGTCTTTTCATCCAGTGCTATCAATATTATCGGTATATCATATTTGTCGACAAGCTGTGAAGCAACGATGCCCACCACACCCCGATGCCAGCTCTCGCTGGCCATCACTGCCATTTTCAGCGTAGGGGCTGAGCTTTCAGCTATTTTATTCTCAGCTTCATTCCGAATTTTTTCCTGGATGTTCTGTCTTCGGGAATTTAATTTTATCAGGTCATCGGCCAGCGACTTCGCTTCTTCCCTATCCCGGATAAGAAGAAGTTCTAAAGCCGGATCGGGTTTTTCCAGTCTGCCAGCTGCATTGAAAGGAGGGGCCAGAATGAAGCCGATCTGTCCGGCCGAAATTTCTTCCTCGCGGTCGAGTCCAACTTTTTCTTTGATGATTTCCAGACCGGGCCGTCCTCCCCGGGCAATCATCTCTAGACCGAGGCCGGCAAGCAGGCGATTTTCAGAGCGCAGGGGAACCAGATCAGCTATGGTTCCCAGAGCAACAAGATCCAGTTTTGATTCCAGATATTCATTCACCTGCTCATCTTTGAGACTCTGTTCCAGAGCCTGACATAATTTAAAAGCCAGACCGACTCCGGCCAGATTAAGCTCCTCATCCTTATCGGTGAAAAAAGGACTTATAATCGCTGAAGCCTCAGGCAGCTTCTCGGACGGTCTGTGATGATCTATAATTAATGTGTCTATATCAAACTCGCGCAGATATTCAACTTCGGATACAGCGGATATACCGCAATCTACCGCCACCAGAAGGTCGTAATTTTCGGGCCCGAGCTTTTTTAAAGTTTCGCGATTGATGCCATAACCATCCTCAAATCTATCGGGCAGATAATAAGAAACATCCAGCTGTAAACGCTCGCGAAAATATTCTATCAACAGCGCAGACGAAGTTATGCCGTCGACATCATAATCGCCGTAAACCAGAACTCTGCTATTTTCAGAAGCAGCTTTTAAAAGCTTTTCTACAGCGCTCATCATGCCCTCAAACAGGCCGGGATCTAAAGAGTCAACGAGTTTTAAATCACCGGCAGGAGAAATTTCATGCTCCGAAATCTCACGCCTTTTTAGAATCTGATCGACGATTTTATTTTCTTCGATCGATGGGTTTTTTAGCCGCCAGACTTTCTCCATATTTTTTCAGATCACTCCACAAAATACTTATTCTCGAACCGTTAACCATTTAATCTGTTGATAAATACTCAAAATCTTCCCGACCTGAAAATAGAAATAACCAGCCAGAGCCCCAGGATTCCGGCCGCTGAGAAACCGGCAAGTCCGAATATAGGGATGTTATAGATAAAGGGGGGAATTCCAGCCTGGATTATCAGAGAGGAGCCGATAATTAAAGAGGAAATGATCATGCTTATGGAAAGACGGTTGGAAGCTAAATCTAACTTTTTTTCCAGCTCTTCCAGATTTTCGTGCTTGAAGATTATCGATAGTTCACCCATCTTCAGTTTTTCCAGAACTGTGGATAGATCAGCAGGCATCCCTTTCAAATTTCTATAGAATCGCCATACTCCAATTCCAAATTTTTTGAGAAGGTTGTCGGGACTCAGCCGGTCTTTGAGTATTTTTTTTATAAATTTTTCCCCAAAAGTAACTATATTGAATTCGGGATCCAGGGTAGAACCAACCCCTTCACTGACGCTGAGAGCTCTAAAAAGAAGGAAGAATTCCTGAGGAAGTTTTATATGATGTCTGAAAACGATGTGCTGCAGCTCCTGAAAAAGAACTTTAAAATTAATATCTTCCAGCCGGCGGTTATAATAACTATAGATGAAATCCTCGATGTCTATTTTGAGTTTTCTTTTCTTCAAATTCTCAGGAACTTCACCGATTTCCAGAATTATATCGGTTATGACTTCTACATTTCTTCTCAGCAGGGCGGCAAAAAGCAGCGCAAATCTGTCGCGATCGCTGCTGCTGATCTGACCCATCAGACCAAAATCAATATAGGCAAGGGTATCATCATTAACTACGATCAAATTTCCCGGATGAGGATCGGCATGGAAGAAACCATCTATCATCACCTGCTTCAAAAGAGATTCCGCCCCAACTCTGGCCAGCTCGCTGGCATTGACCGATTTTCTGTCATCCGGCTCAAATTCGCTCAGTTTTCGCCCCTCTATTTCTTCCATTACCAGAACGCGCCTGCTGGAATACTCCTCATAAACCTCGGGAGAGGTAACCTGATCTTCATGAGAAAAGTTGTCCCGAAATCTTTTGATATTATAAAGTTCGCGCATAAAATCGAGTTCTTTGAACAGGCTCTCCTTGAACTCTTCCACGATTCCCTCGACATCTATGAAGTCAGGAAGAACTTTTCTTTCGGCAGCCATTTCCGCCAGGTTTTCTATGATTTCCAGATCTGTCCTGATCTTTTCCCTGATCCCGGGCCTCTGTATCTTCATTACCACAGATTCACCGGAATGCAGAACAGCCCTGTGGATCTGAGCTATGGAAGCCCCTGCCTGTGCCTCTCTTTCCACCCGGGAAAAAATTTCATCACATCTATCGCCCAGCTCCTCTTCCAGCAGGGGCTTGATCTCTTCATAATCTACAGGAGGAACATCATCCTGTAATCTGCGAAATTCCTGGATATATTCAGGAGGTAATATATCCGGCCTGGTGCTCAAAAGCTGTCCCAGTTTTACATACGTGGGTCCTAATTCCTCAAGAACTACCCGCAGCCGTTTGGGGAGGGATGATTTATCGATATCATCCCTCTCTTCACCCAACCTCTTTTTTATGGGAGCAAAGCTCCAGAGATCAAAATAATCAAGCAGAAACCCCAGACCGTTCTTTATAAAAATACGGCTGATTTCACGATATCGCTGGAAATGCTCATATTTTTTCTTAACGTTAAAATCCATCATTTTACCTCCGGCTCCAGAAAGACTGCAGACAGAATTGTTTCAAAAAACCTGAGGTTATTCCGACTGCTGAAGATCATCCATTTCGCTGCGGAGACTGGCGAGATTTTTTCTTATCTCCTCCAGCTCTTCTTCCAGTTCTTCAATCTGCCTGCCGCGGGCAAGGCCCATCTCTTCAATCTTTTCCTCGAAGAACTCATCGAGGTCTTCGCGTGTGCTTTCTTCCTTATCATGAAGCTTTTCTCTCCATCTTTCCAGAACCTCTTCACCCTGCTGTCTGGTCAGTTCATCATCTTCAACCATATCTTCAATCAACTCTTCAACTCTCTCTTTGGTTAGATCGATCGTTCCCAATCCCTTCAAGATAATATTTTCCAGCAGATCGGACATAGATTCCACCTCCTGAATTGTTTTTGTTTTTTTTAGTCAGCGCCATTCTTTAAGCTTTGCCGGTAGAAGCAGACTTAGAGGAAGACTTTAAATCCCAGCTGACGAGCAGAGGACTGGCCACAAATATCGAGGAATATGTCCCGGCGGCCATCCCTATAAAAAGTGCCAGCATGAAAGTCTGTATCGCTGCTCCCCCAAATAGATAAATAGCCAGTATAGCTACCAGAGTGGTCATAGAGGTATTTATAGAGCGGGGCAGAGTTTCTACCACAGCCCTATTGGCCTGCTTTATGAAGCTGTCCCTGCGATAAAGTTTCATGTTCTCTCTGATCCTATCAAATATTACAATAGTGTCGTTCAAAGAGTAACCTACAATCGTGAGAAGTGCAGCTATAAAAGCAGTATTTATCTCTCTTTGCAGCAGTGCGAAAACACCGACCGTTAAAATTACATCGTGAGTAAGAGTAGCCAGAGAAACGACTGCGAATTTAAATTCAAAACGGAAACTGATATAGGCCACAATACCAACCGCGGCAACTAATAGGGCCAGTAAGGCCTGCGTTCTCAGCTCCTGACCGATGGTTGGTCCTACCATCTCAGTCCTGAGAACTTCTGTTCCGGCAAACTCCTGCTCAATAGCTTCATTCACAGAGGTAATCTCTTCCGGACTCAATTCACCCGTCCTGATCATAACTCCCTGGAATTCCTCTTCAGTAACATCCTGCATGGCAGCCTCTTCAGCAATGTTCATTTCGAGGGGGGCTAGAGCCTCTCTTACCTCTTCATTGGTTACATTTTCTTCAAAACTGTATTCCAGTATCGTACCGCCGGCAAAATCCAGGCCCAGATTAAGGCCGTTGACCAGCAAAAATAACAGAGAGGCCGCAATAATTATGGCGGAAATTACAAACCATATTTTTCTTTTTCCCATCAAATCAAGGTTTTCGCTGAAATTATACATTTTCCTGCCCCCTCACACCAAATGATCCTGAAAGTCTAAATGCTCTGGTTCCGGCAAAAAGATCCATGAAAGTCTTCGTGACGAAAAAAGCTGTGAACATGCTCAAAAGAATCCCGATACCCAGCGTCACGGCGAATCCTCTTACCGCACCGGTGGTAAAGTAAGCCAGAATAAGCGCGGTAATCATGGTGGTGACATTGGCGTCAACTATTGTGAGATACGCTCTCTTAAAACCGGAATTGATAGAGGTCTTCAAGGGTTTGCCATTTCTCAATTCATCCTGGATGCGCTCAAAAATAATTATATTGGCATCGACAGCCATACCAATAGATAATATCAGCCCTGCAATACCCGGCAGCGTCAGCGTAGCCTGGAGACCGGCCAGCACACCCATAAACAAAACCCCGTATATTAAGAGTGTGGCAGCAGCTATAATCCCCGGAAATCTGTAGTAGAAAACCATATAGATTCCTACGAGCAGAAGCCCTATCAGGCCGGCTCTTAAACTCTGCTGTAAAGCGATGGCTCCCAGGGTTGGCCCAACCGTACGGTTCTCTATAACTTCAACGTCCACCGGCAAAGCGCCCTCCCGAATCAATATAGCATGCTCTTCAGCTTCTTCTACGCTGGCATACCCGGTTATTTGACCCTGATCCCTGATAACTGATTGAACTGTAGGATTGGTTAACTGTTCATCATCAAGATATATTCCTATCGGCTCACCCATGTACATCCTGGTGATCTCCTCGAATGTCTGTGCTCCGCTGCCGGTCATTTCAAAGGAAACAACAGGGCGATTGTTCTGATCATAACTCGCCCGGGCATCGGCTATCTCGTCGCCCGTCATCAAAACATCTCCTGCCTGGTTGCGGATGGTCAGCATCGCCGTCTGTCCGATAGTCTCGATGGCATCATCAGGATTATCGACCGCCGGCAGCTCGATGATAACTCTATCCTGCCCCTGTCTTTGAACGACAGGCTCTGTAAGTCCCATTTCGTCGACTCTTCTCTCGATTATATTGACAATTCCCCTCATTACCTCATCATCAACTTCTCTGCCTTCTGTCTCCTGCGCTTCCATAACTACATGTGCTCCCCCGGCCAGATCCAGGCCGAGATTGATCCCATAATTAAAGTAAAGAAATACACCGAAGGCCACAACTATAACCAGAAAAGCAGCCTTCAGCTTCCTCTTTCTCTTGTACCTCATTTTTTATCCTCCCACACAGTTTTTAACCGGATCAGCTAGAATTCGCAGCTGAATTATTTTTTTCTTCCAGAGAATACTCGGCATGATCAACAAGTCTCATCTCATTCAGAGGCCAGAATACCCACAGGGCCCTGCCGTGAATTTTATCTCTGTCCACATATCCGACCAGATTGGGAAAACGGCTGTCGGCGCTGTGATTTCGGTTGTCTCCCAGAACAAAATAGCTATTTTCGGGCACTTCAAATGGCCCGGTTTCTCCAACTTCCCTCATCTCTTCTCTGATGTATTCCTCTTCAATTGGCTCACCGTTGACATAAACCTGATCATCCTGTATATAGACGGTATCTCCAGGCACACCTATAATTCGCTTGATGTAGCGGTTATCTTCATCTTCGCCCGGAGTAAAAACCACAATTTCTCCCCTGTCAGGTTCACTGAAGCGGTACACCAATTTATTTACTATCAGCCGCTCCCCATGCTGCAGCGTTTCTTCCATAGAGCTACCCTCAACCACAAAGGATTGAGCCACGAAAGTAATTATCAAAAACGCCAGAACGGCAGCTATTGCCAGGGATTGGACAATTTCTATCAAATCTCTTTTATCCACCGGCAAATTACCTCCCTTTGTTTAACATTTAACAGCTTAAGATGATTATTCTCCCTCAATTTCACCCGCTTTGTCCTCAGCCTCTTCTTCCTCCAGACGGCTTATGGAATTCTTCATCAAATCGATATCGACATCAGTAGATATTCTCAGCCTCACACTTTCATCTCTAATTTTGATGATTTTCCCCTTGATTCCGCCGGCGGTTACCACTTTGTCACCGACCTGTAAATCCTGCAGCATCTGCTGATGCTGTTTCTGCTGCTTTTTTTGTGGTCTGATCAGAAAGAACCAAAAAACACCGAAAATTAGAACCCAGGGTAAAAGTGAAACGAGTATTTCCATTTTTGAGTTTCCTCCTTCGGTCACTTCTTATTTTAAATTTAATTATAAAGAGACGTTTAACACCAGGGCTGGAGCGATTTTATTCGTATCTTCTTGTTATCAGTTGATAGATATCGTATAAGACCACTATCATGACAATAGTGGCTGGAAGATATGAAGCAAAGTGATACTCGAAATTTTTCGAGACTCAGGTTAAGTCCATGGCCAAAAAATAGTGTCCCCGGCTCAGGATGTGCCGGGCTGAGCGGGAGCTCAGAGACGAGTTCTCGCGAAGGGAGCGTAATTTTTTAACACACCTATTAACCAACTGAATACAAGAAGATCCTTTTATTCCTCTGCCCAACCGCTGTAAAAACTTTCAACAAAATCATCCAATGTGTCCCGTCTAATATTATAGCGCAATTTTCGCATCAGGTCCAGAAAAAAGTATAAATTGTGATATGATGCCAGCCTCAATCCGTAAAGCTCGTTTCTTTTGATGAGATGACGGAGGTAAGCTGATGAATAATTCCTGCACACATAGCAGCTGCAGTCTTTATCAGGCGGATTAAAATCTTTTTTAAAAGCTGCGTTGGTAATATTTATTCGCCCTCTGGAAGTATACAGACTTCCATGTCTGGCCAGTCGGGTCGGCAGAACGCAATCAAACATATCGACGCCTCTTTTAACTCCTTCAATCAAATCCCGGGGGGTGCCCACGCCCATCAAATATCTGGGTTTTTTAGAAGGAAGTTCGGGAACGGTAACATCGAGCATCTGATACATGAGCTTATTTTCTTCTCCAACGCTCAGTCCGCCGATGGCATAGCCTGGAAAATCAAGTTTTCTGGTTCGACGCGCACTTTTCTTTCTGAGGTCGGGATAGGTGCCTCCCTGAACAATTCCGAATATATGCTGATGATCCTGCAGATCTTCGGCAGCTTTCAAGGATCTCTCTGCCCATCTCAAGGTTCTATTCAGAGACTTTTCCACGTACTCCCTATCGGCAGGATAGGACACACATTCATCGAAGGCCATGATTATGTCTGCTCCCAGCTTCTTTTGAATTTCGACAGATTTTTCGGGTGTGATGAAATGCTTTGAGCCATCCAGATGCGATTGAAATTGTACTCCATCCTCGGTGACTTCATTCATATCGGAAAGGCTGAAAACCTGAAAACCTCCGCTGTCGGTCAAAATTGGACGGCTCCAGTTCATAAACTCGTGCAGTCCGCCCGCTTCAGCTACGACATCGGCCCCCGGCCGCAGATAAAGATGATAGGTGTTGGCCAGCAGTATGCCTGTTCCGCATTTTTTGAGTTCCTCCGGAGAAAGGCTTTTTACGGTAGCCCTGGTGCCAACAGGCATGAATATAGGAGTTTCAAACATTCCATTTTCCAGCTCCAGAGTTCCTGTTCGGGCCGGGCTGTCACTCGATCTGGACTCCACTGAAAAATTAATTGTCATCTCGATAAACCCCATTTCTTCCTGCTACAGGATAAGCATAGCATCTCCAAAACTGTAAAACCTGTATCTTCTTTCGATTGCCTCTCTATAAGCTTCCAGAACTTCTTCCCGGCCGACCAGAGCTGAGACCAGCATTATGAGAGTCGATTCAGGCAGGTGAAAATTTGTTATCAGAGAATCAATTACCTGAAATTCATAGCCGGGGTAAATAAAAAGATCAGTCCAGCCCTTTTTCCCTTCTCCCCTGTTTAACGCCTCGCTGGCTCCTTCCAGGGTCCTGGTGACGGTGGTCCCCACCGCAATTATTCTTCCTCCCTGCTGGCGGGTGGCATTGATCTCTTTTGCGGTTTTTTCGGGTAATTCAAAATACTCAGAATGCATATCGTGATTTTCTACCCTTTCACTTCTAACCGGTCGAAATGTTCCCAGGCCCACGTGCAGGGTAAGATAACTGATTCCAATCCCCTTTGATCTCAGCTCTTCAATGAGTCTTTCAGTAAAATGCAGTCCGGCCGTGGGGGCTGCCACAGACCCCTCACGATCCGAGCTGGCATAGATTGTCTGATACCGGCCAGGATCTTCTGGTTTTTTCTTTATATAGGGGGGGAGAGGCATTTCACCGATCTCGTCGAGCACAGACCGCAGTTTATTTTCCGGAGAAAAACTCAATATCCTGCCGCCAAAATCGGTCACATCATCGCATCTGGCCGATATTTCTCCTTCAAATTCGATCTCCGTACCCGGTTTTACTCTACGTCCGGGATTGGCCAGCACCTCCCACCTGCCTGTTTCGAGCTCATTCAGCAGCAGGATCTCTATCTCAATACCAGAAGTCCTTTTCTGCCCGTACAGGCGAGCCGGTATAACCCTGCTGTTGTTAAGCACAATTCTGTCACCCGGCTGTAAAAAATCGAGCAAATTCTTAAATATCGAATGATCTTTTATATTACCGTCTTTATTCATAACAAGAAGCCGGGATTCATCCCGGCGCTGGGCTGGTTCCTGAGCAATCAATTCTTCGGGCAGATCAAAAGAAAATTTATCGACGTCCATCCTCTATGAAGTACCTCCACTCTTATTTTCCTGATCGAAGAGAGATTTTTGCTCATCCGCTGATTTCATCTCTTCGGGAAGATCTATATTCATATGTTTATAGGCAGCCGGCGTTGCCTCCCGCCCCTGGGAGGTTCTTTTCAAAAAACCCAGCTGGAGAAGATACGGTTCATAAACCTCTTCAATGGTGGAACTATCCTCATTAATCGCAGCAGCTATAGTCTTCAGGCCCACCGGACCTCCGGAAAATTTATTTATTATCGTCTCCAGCAGCCTATGATCTATCCTGTCCAGACCTTTTTCATCTATTTCCATCAGCTCCAACGCTTTTGTCACAACTTCTCCGGTTATAGTTCCTTCTGCCTCTACCTGAGCAAAATCTCTAATTCTGCGCAGAAGTCTATTTGCCACTCTGGGAGTACCCCGGGCCCGCCGGGCTATCTCTGCCGCTCCCTCCGGGGATACCTCGATTTCGAGGATGCGGGCGGATCTTTTCACGATCTCGCTCAATTCTTTATCGCTGTAAAATCCCAGCCTGTTAATTACTCCGAATCTATCACGCAGAGGAGAACTCAATCTGCCTATTTTGGTGGTCGCTCCTACCAGAGTAAAGTGAGAGAGATCAATTCTTACAGATCGGGCCGAAGGCCCTTTGCCGATCATAAGATCGAGGCCAAAGTCTTCCATGGCGGGATAAAGGACCTCCTCAACGACCGGATTTAATCTGTGAATTTCATCTATAAAAAGGATATCTTTGTCGGACAAATTTGTGAGTATCGAGGCCAGATCTCCCGGTCTCTCGATGGCCGGCCCGCTGGTGGTGTGCAGGTTGACGTTCATCTCTCGCGATATAATATGAGCCAGAGTTGTCTTACCCAGTCCGGGAGGGCCGTAAAGAAGAACATGATCTAAAGCTTCATTTCTTTCACAGGCAGCCTGAATGAATATACTCAGTTTCTTTTTTACTCTCTCCTGGCCCACGTAGTATTCGAGCTTTTCGGGTCTGAGAGTGCTGTCCATACGATTGTCATCAGGCTGCTGTTCAGGAGATATAACTCTTTCTTCGTCCATCTAAAGATTACTCCTTTCCCAAAAAGTTGAGCACAAGACGTATCTTCTCTTCCAGCTCATGATCGGAGTCAAAAGAGATATTGTTCAGCGCCGTTCTTATCTCCTGATCTCTATATCCCAGATTATTCAGAGCAGAAAAGAGCTCTTCTTTTCTCTCCTGTTTATCCTCCGCAGCTATCTCCAGGTCCTCGCTGGCGACCAGTTTGTCTATTTTACTCTCCAGCTCGAGTATCATCCTCTGACCGCTTTTGGGCCCTATGCCGCTCACCTTTTTCAGGGTGGGTACATCTTCACCCAGTATAGCTGAAACTAGCTCCTGGGGATTAAGGGTCGAAACGGTATTGAGAGCAACTTTAGGACCTATACCGGAAACCTCCAGCAGAGTGCTGAAAAGATTTTTCTCCTCTCGATTTTTAAAACCGAACAATTCTATGAGATCCTCTCTCACATAGGTATAGGTATATACCTCTATCTCCTCTCCTTTCTTACCGAGAGGAAAATCATCAGGAACCTTAACGTCATAACCGACTCCGTTAACTTCCAGCAGCAATTTATCTTTTCTTCTCCCTATCAATATTCCTCTTAAGTAGCCTATCAAAGCATCTCACTCCAGCTATTTCTGGTTGATTCAGTGTGACAGTGGCATATCGAGACGGCCAGAGCATCAGCTGCATCTTCAGAAGCTGGGATTTCAGCCAGCCCCAGCAGAGTTTTAACCATCTGCTGCACCTGCATCTTTTCAGCCCTGCCGTGTCCCACCACAGCCTGTTTAACTTCCAGCGGCGTGTATTCAAAGACGGGGATATCTGCCCGGGACCCGGCCAGCAGAATCACTCCTCTGGCCTGACCGACGCGGATAGCCGTTTTGGCGTTCTTATTAAAAAACAATTCCTCTACAGCCATCTGTTCCGGTTCCAGGCTTTTTATAATCTGGGTGAGTTCTTCGAAGACAACATTTAACCTCTCCAGATCAGATTTCTCGCTGGATGTGCTGATCAGGCCAAATTCTATTTGAGAAAGAGAATTTCCATCTTTTTCAATTACTCCATAACCTATTTCAGCCAGTCCGGGATCTACGCCTAAAATTTTCACTTCATCACCTCATGAAAAAAAATAAAGACACCGACCTACCAGTGCCCTTTTAATAGAGCCTGCAGCTATAAATCAGGCTATTTCCTCTTTATTGAGCTCCTGCATGACGGATTCCGGGATGTTAAAATTCGTGTAAACCTCCTGAATATCGTCATGTTCTTCCAGCTCATTCATCAATTCCAGAACTTTTCTGGCTTCTTTGTAATTTAAGTCCACTTCGTTGTTGGGCACCATCACTATATCTGAATCGCTGAAATCATATTCGTCATCCAGCTGCTCTTTAACATCTATATAATCCTGAGGGTCAGTCATAATCCTGATAAGATTATTTTCTTCGATGACATCTTCAGCACCGGCTTCTATGGCATCCAGCATTACTGCCTCTGAATCTTTTTCAATCTCGTCTTTTTTCAGAAGAAGCTGTCCTCTCTCATCGAACATCCAGGCCACACAGCCTTCCTGGCCCAAATTACCCCCGTTCTCCGAAAGGATATGTCTTAACTCCGAAGCTGTTCTATTGCGATTATCAGTAGTGATTTCAAAATAAAGCGCCACGCCTCCCGGGCCGTAACCCTCGTAGGTGAAGCTTTCATAATCAACACCTTCAAGCTCTCCGGTACCTCTTTTTATAGCCCTCTCGATATTTTCCTTGGGCATATTTTTATCTTTGGCTTTCTCTATAGCCATCCTCAAATCAGGATTTTTATCGGGATCACCCCCGCCCTCTCGGGCAGCTACGGAGATCCTGCGGCTTAATTTGGAAAATAATTTAGCCCTTCTCTTATCCTCTTTTTTCTTCTGATGTCTGATATTATGCCACTTAGAATGACCAGCCATTTTGACCCTCCTATAAATGTCCTGAACTTAATTTTAACACAGATAAAATATCTTTTCAATAAAACAAAAGTAAATAAATGGCAATAAAAAAACCAGGACCTGCGGTCCCGGCGTTCAAATGAAAAATATTTATATCTGATCGGTTCAATAAATCAATCCAGAATAAAAATTATAACCTCTCCTCCAGTTCTTCGATGAACTGGACAAGATCGTTTCTACCTCCTTCTTCCCAATCCTGCAGAAAATTTCGCAATCTGCTTTTTTCGTATTCGGAAAGACCGGCGATCATTTCATCCAGCTTCTCTTCATCTTTGTCGAGTTTTTTGAGTTTCTGAATCCCTTTTTTTAAAGGATACTGCACTCTGTAATAAATTTTATCAGCCATTTTCAGCACCTTCTATTCTGCTTTGAATTTTCTTTAAAACATCTATACCATCTTTATCAAGGTATCTAAGATAACCTCGAAGGGTGATGATCCGATTTTTCACAATATCATCATCAATGTCAGCTTCCAGGGGATCGATTTCTTCTACTTTTTCCAGACAATAAGAGAGCTTTTCAGCAACCTGCAGTAAATCGCTCTTTTCCTGTGCCATAAAGTTAACACCTCAATTCTTTATGTTAAGCTGGCCTATAAGCCGGGTTCTGTCGAAGGGTAATCATCTATCTGGAGCTGCAGTTGCCTGCAGCTCTCAAGCGTCCATACCCGAAGGCATCAAGACGGGCCATCTTATTGCCTTCCTATTTGGACTTACTCCGAAGGGGGTTTGCCAGGCCCTTTCGGTTTCCCGAAAGGCCGGTGCGCTCTTACCGCACCATTTCACCCTTACCAGCTGAACAGCTGGCGGTATATTTTCTGCGGCACTTTCCCGGGGTTTCCCCCGCCGGGAGTTGCCCGGCCTTCTGCCCTGTAGAGCCCGGACTTTCCTCGGTGGCCCAAACCACCGCGATCACCCGGCCAGCTTATGTAATAGCAATTTAATGTAATTTCTTGAGCTTTTGACTTAAGAATAGTCAATTATAGTATACCACTACTCGATCTAAATATCAAGAAAAATCAGTAAAACATATCTACTGTTTATCAATTAAACATATAACTAGATATTATTGATATCAAGCAAAAGTTTCAGAGAGATTCTCCTGCCGATCAGATAAAATTAATTCGGGATGAAAGCCGTCTGAATCGAGAGCCGCCATGATTCTCTCCGCCATCAGGCCGGCAAAATGTTTTTCAGTATCGTAATGGCCTGCATTTATCAGAATGAGATCTTTATCCCGGGCCAGCTGCCAGTCGTGATATTTTATATCTCCAGTCAATAGTGCATCAGCACCGCTTTTCGCGGCAGCCCCTATAAAATCGCTGCCGCTGCCGCAGACAACAGCCACATGTTTTATGTCCCTGTCATCATGACCAAAATATTTCAGGTTTTCAGCATCTAGCTCTTCTTTAACCCCGGTCAAAAACTCATTCAAGCCCATTTTTTGGGGCAGCTCTCCCGTACGCGCCGGCAGTATTTCTCCGCTGTGCTGCTCGAGTCTAAAAATATCGTAAGCAGGCTCTTCGTAGGGATGTTCTCTTTCAAGACAGGAAATAATTTTATCGGTGAATCGGGCCGGGTAAATCATCTCCAGCCTGTATTCTGATACTTCAGTGTAATCGCCTTTTTCGCCAACAGCCGGGCTGCTGGCTTCCAGAGGCCTAAAAGTGCCGGTACCTTCGCTGTAAAAACCGGCCATATCGTATTTTTCAAATTCTCCCGCACCTGCTTCATGGAGAGAGTTTTTAACAGCCTGCAGACTATCAACAGGAACAAACACGACCAGCTTATTCATGTCCTCATCATCGTTGAGGGGTTTTATATTTTTTAACCCGATTTTGTCAGCCAGATAATCATTCATTCCGCCCTCACACTTATCAAAATTTGTATGAGCTGAAATCAGGGTTATTTCATTCTGAATTAAACTGCGGACTATTTTCTCTGTACCGCTGGCTTCGGTCACACTGTCAAGCTGTGAGAATATCAAGGGATGATGGGAGATTATCATCTCACAATCCCTGTTCAGGGCTTCTTCGATTATCTTTTCATCGACATCCAGAGTCAGCAGAATTTTTTCGACATTCTGATCTCTAGCTCCTACCTGAAGACCGGAATTATCCCACTCCTCGGCAAGATTGAAAGGAGCAATCTCATTTAACATTTTGAGCACGTCTGAAACTGAATAAACCATAAATTGACCTCCATAAATTGTTATCGGTTGATAAATATCCTATAGGCTCGCTCTCATAATATTAATTAATGGACGATAAAAGCGAAGTGATACTCAAATTTTTCCAGGCTCGGATCAGGTCCCTGGTCACAAAATTCCCTGGCCACAAAATAATATCCCCGATTCAGGATGTGCCGGGCTGAGCGTGAGCTCAGGGATAAGCTTTGGCGAAAGGAGCTCAATTTTTTAACACACCTATTTACCAGCTGAATGCAAGAAAAACCTTTTTTATTAAATTGATCCTGAATTTTTAAAGAATGATTATAAAAACAAAACACCCTGTTCTGAGCCAGAACAAGGTTGATGTGAGTATGATATAGTATTTGGTGGGCCCACTAGGATTTGAACCTAGGACTAGACGGTTATGAGCCGCCTGCTCTGACCAGCTGAGCTATGGGCCCACGCACATATTCTGCTCTTTGCTTCAACTTTCCATATTTATTATAATTCAAATTACGGTCATCGTCAATAGCATATAATAAAAAAACAATATGATTTCAAACACTCAACCATTTTCAGAACCAATTAACTCATCAATACTCCGATAAGCTCATTTTTATGACTATAAACTTATTATAAAACCAAAAATTCTTTGAGGTGCTCGCTATCCTGCAAATTTTCCAGTTTTTTCAGCGCCCTGGCTTCTATCTGCCTTATTCTTTCCCTGGTAACATCAAATTCCCTGCCTATCTCTTTCAAAGTTCTGCTCCTCCAGAAGTTCAAATATTTTTTCAATCTCATCGTAATCATACTCCTCTCCCGCGATAAATTCCATAACTTCTTCCCGGGTGAGACGCCCTGCCTCTTTTCCTTTTTTTAGCAGTTTATGAACAGAGCCGGATTTATCAAAATTCAGCCTTTCATCATCCCTCATCACCTTCACCCCCCTGCCTTTTAAGCAGGCGATTATAATAGATCAAACAGTCATTTACGACATCAGGACGAGAGATATTATCGAATTCCTTCAGATCATTTAACAATTTCCGGCTTTCTTTCTCAAAATGTCTGTCTTTTAAGCGGTCCAGAAGTTCCTCTACCCTGCTGACAGAAACGGCATTTTCCTCTTCATCCATCAAAAAACGTGCTAATTGTTTTCGAGAGCTTTCTTTTATTCGCGAAAATACTGTGGAAGTATTGATCTGCTCCATATTTTTTATTGTTCTCAACACTTCAGCGCCTTCCCGGGAGAATAAACCCTCACCTATATCTGCAATGGTTTTTTTATCAAGGCTTGAACACTCAAGTATGGCGGCAAGAACCATCCACTCAAGACTCTCCTGCCGGGAACCGCTCACTTTTTTTTCATGACCGGAATTCCCGCCAGTTTTTCTAAACCTATCGTTTTTTTTGTTTTTTTCCTCATTCATCTTCTTGATATGCTTTTTCACCTCGGATTCCAGACGGGCTGCCGACAGCTCAACTTTATCAGCAAGCTTCTGGATATAGGCTTCCCGGGTCAGGGAATCCTCGATTGTAGCCAGAAAATTGAGGGCTTTTTTGACAGCCTGCAGCTTTTCATCGGTATCGCCAGTATCGTATTGGGACAGGATTCTATCCAGCCTGTAATCTATCAGAGCGGAAGCATCTTCTATTAAATCCTCAAAAAAAGGTTTGCCCCTTTCTCTTAAAAGATCATCGGGGTCAACTTCACGGGGGAGATCTATCACCCTTACAGCCAGGCCGGCCTCCCGCAGTATATCCAGACCCCTCAAAGTGGCTGCTTCCCCAGCAGTATCAGCATCAAAGGCGATTAAAACTTTATCAACATATCGGGCCAGAAGCTCGGCCTGCTGTTCGGTAAATGAAGTGCCGAGCGAAGCCACAAAATTCTCCAGTCCATAGCTCTGTGCGGTTAATACATCGGTATAACCTTCTACCACCACAGCCTGATTTGTTTTCCTCATGCTTTCTCTGGCCCAGTTCAGACCATAAAGGGTATGCTTTTTGGAAAAAATGGGTGTTTCAGGAGAATTTAAATACTTAGGGCTGTCATCAGAAGAAACAACCCTGCCGCCAAACCCTATGACCTCATCTCTGACGTTGAAAATAGGGAAAATAATTCTATTTCTTAATAAATCATAATAATTGTCTGTTTTTTCTGACTTGCCCACCAGACCTGCTTTGACCAGCATCTCCGGGGAATAATCGCGATCTTCGAAAAACCTCAGCAGGGCCCGCCAGCGGGACGGGGCATAACCAAGATTAAAGCGTTCGATCTGCTCCCGATTAAATCCCCGATCTTTGAGATACTTCCGGGCTGAATCAGCTACATCCTTGTTCATAAGGATATAATTATAGAATCTGGCTGCCAGATTGTTGATCTCAAAAATTCTTTCTCTTGTTTTCATCCTGGCTCTTTTTTTTTCGCTGATGTCGGGCATCTCCAGCCCCGCTCTATCACTTAAATCTATCAGGGCTTCCTGGAAGGAGAGATTGTCCATTTTCATGATGAAACTGATAACATCTCCGCCTTCTCCACAGCCGAAGCAGTAGAAGAATTGTTTGCGGGGATTGATCGTAAAAGAGGGAGTGTCCTCCTGATGAAAAGGACAGAGTGCTCTATAATTTTTGCCCGTCTTTTCCAGATCAAGATATCCTTCAACCAGATCAACAATATCTACACTGTCCTTTAATTTTTCTATAAACTCTTCGTTTATTCCAGCCATAATCTTAACTCCCTCTATTAAGTAAATTCTCCTCCAACAGAAATTATCCTGCAGATTTAAGCCCAGGGGGTGGGAATAAAGAGTTCTCTTCCCTTCTGGATGGCATAGCGGTCGGTCATACCGGCTATATAATCCACCACCGCCTGTTCTAGCTCAGACTGCTGAGCTCTTTTGCTGTATTCAGAAGGCATTTTTTCCGGATGCTCATGATAGTAGCTGTATAATTCCTTAAGCAGTCTTCTGGCCTTGTGCTCTTCTTTTTTAGCACGGGAACCGATGTAGACATTGGCAAATAAAAAATCCCGCAGTTTTTTCGTGATTTTCTCTACCTCATCTGTCATTTTGATCTCATCTCTGTTTCTGCTGGCACTGATGATACTTTTCACCATGGAGTCTATTCTCCGGGAGTGGGTTTTTCCCAGTATCTCATCCGCTTTTTCGGGCAGATCGCTGAGCTGCAAAATTCCCGCCCGCAAAGCATCATCGATATCGTGGTTTATATAGGCGACTCGATCGGCCAGCTTGACAATTTGGCCCTCGAGAGTTTCCGGTTTTTCCCTGCCGGTGTGATGACAGATGCCATCTCTGACTTCATAAGTCAGGTTAAGCCCGGAGTCATCGCTGTCGCTTCCCTCGAGAAAATCAACCACCCTTAAACTGTGTTGATTGTGGTTGAAGCCCCCCGAAGTCAGCTCATCGAGAATATCTTCGCCGGCATGTCCAAAGGGGGTATGACCCAGATCATGGCCCAGAGATATGGCCTCGGTCAGATCCTCATTTAAGCCGAGAGCGCGGGCTATAGTTCTGGAAATTTGTGAAACTTCCAGAGTGTGGGTGAGGCGGGTCCGATAATGATCTCCCTGAGGTGATATAAAAACCTGAGTTTTATGTTTTAGCCGACGAAATGCTTTGGCGTGGATAATTCTGTCCCGGTCATTTTGAAAAGCGGTACGCAGGGGACAGCCTTCCTCTGTTTTCCTCCTGCCCCTGCTCTCTGCGCTTAAAGCAGCCTTTGAAGAAAGAATATTTTTCTCTCTCGTTTCCAGACCCTCTCTATCCACCAGCCCGGAATCCACTCCCTGATAATCCATGATTTCATCCCCGCCTTGTGAATTAGGATCTTCTCCATATAAACTCTCCTGATAATCCAGTATATATGACAATTCTACCAATGGATTTTATGAAGAGCCATGAACTATTCTTCCAGAAATTTCTGTACCTGAGTGGCCGATTCTTCGATCGATTTATTGGTAACATTGAAAATCGGACACCCTATCTCTTTCATTATATCATCGGCATATCCGAGCTCTTCGTTTATCCTTTCGATAGAGGCATATTGAGAATCAGGACTGAGCCCCAGTGATTTCAATCTTTCCTGCCTTATTTCATTGAGCACCAGGGGATCGATTGTAAGCCCAACTACTTTGTTATCCGGATTTTGAAGCAATATATCGGGAACGTCGACTTCGGGTACCAGAGGAACGTTGGCAGCCCGGTATCCACGATAGGAAAGATATATGCACATAGGAGTTTTTGAAGTCCGGGAAACTCCTACCAGAACCACATCAGCCTTCTCCACTCCTTCGGGATCATTTCTATCGTCGTATTTGACGGTAAACTCCATGGCCTCAACCCTGTCGAAATAATTATCATCAAGCTGATGACGCAGACCCGGTTTGAGCTGAGGAGATTGGTCGAGTTTATTCTCCAGCTCATTCATTATAGGTCCCATAAGATCGACCATGGATATCTTCCTTGTATTACCCATCTCTTTGAATTCGGACCTCAGTTCTGGATCTATCAGCGTATAGACAATCAGGGCGTCCTCTTTTTCCGCCTCAAGAATGATGCTTTTCAGCTCCCTGATGGTGTTCATATGAGAATATTTTTTTACGCTGAAATCTGTCTTATCAAATTGACTGGCCGCCGCCTCGAGAACAATATTGGCCGTTTCCCCCAGCGAATCAGAAACTACATAAATTGAAGTATTATCCTGTGAAGACATGTCCAATCACTTCCGATCCTCGTCAAGAGCTATTTCGCCGATGTCCATAACCTGATCACTGAGACTGGAAACTTCAGCAAGCAGAGCCAGTCTATTCTTCCTCGTCTCTTCATCATCGACCATTACGACAACATTATCCAGAAAATTATCGATGGGATCTTTGAGATCGACCAGCTTTTCCAGCCCCTTTTCATAGCTGCCTGCAGAAAAGGAGGAGAGAACATCCTCTTTAACATCGCTGTATTCCCGATGGAGGTTCATCTCTTCTTCCTCGCCCAGCAGATCCGGATTTATTTCCGCGGCAGGCTCACCCTGGGCCGCCAAATTCTGGCATCTCTGAAGACCGTATATCAAATCTGTAAATCTGCCCAGATTCTCGCTGCGCAAATTCATAAGTGCCTGGCATCTCTTCCAGCAGTCGGTGATATCATCGAATCCTGCCTCCAGTACAGCTTTGATAATATCATATCTGATATCCCGCTCGCCCAGATGCGATTCCAGCCTATCTCTGATAAAATCCCGTATGTTCACCCTGACCTCATCTTCGGCTCCGATCAATTCAGAGGTCTCAGCGATCAACTCACTCACCGTAATATTCCAGTCCCGGGAGATGAGTATTCTGATTATACCGACACCTTTTCTGCGCAGAGCAAAAGGATCATGGCTGCCGCTGGGTTCATTTCCGGCAAAGAAATTGCTCACAATATCGTCCATTTTATCGGCGATGCTCAAAACAGCTCCGACATCCGAACCGGGCAGCTCTCCGCCGGACTGATCGGGAAGATAATGTTCTTCGATAGCCTCGGCGACAGGCTTTTCCTCGCCGGCATCTTCAGCGTATATTCTCCCCATAACTCCCTGCAATTTGGCAAATTCATCAACCATATCCGTGGCGAGATCAAATTTGGCCAGCCGGGCAGCCCTCTTTAAAGCCTGTATCTTATCTTCGGACAGACCGAGGTTTTGACCAAATCCCCGGGAAAGTTTTTCCAGTCTTTTTACTTTGTCGTATATACTGCCCAATTCCTCCTGATAAATAATGTTCTTCAATTCCTGATTGAAATCTTCCAGTTCAACACTTCTATCCTCCTCATAAAAGAAAGCGGCATCTGCCAGTCTTGCTCTTATGACCATTTCATTCCCCTTTATAACATTCTCCAGGTGTTTTTCATCACCATTTCTTACACTTATAAATGAAGCAGCCAGGCTGTCATTTTCTTTTACCGGGAAATATCTCTGATGTTCGATCATTGAAGTTTTCAGCACCTCATCGGGTACCTTAAGGAAATCGGGGTTGAAACTGCCGAGAAAAGCGGCGGGAAATTCGATGAGATTAGTCACTTCCTGGATAAGATCATCGGTGATAAAAACTTCTATATCTTCCTCGTTTTCTATCTCTTTAATCTGCTCCAGAATCATCGCGCGGCGTCTATTTTGATCGACTATCACATATTCGTCGGCCAGCCGGGAGAAATAATCGTCGGCTGATTCAATCCGCTTCGAATCAACTCCCAAAAATCGATGCCCTCTGGTTATCCGATCGGATTCGAGGCCGGCAAGCTCAAAATTTATCACTCTTTCGCCGTAAAGAGCCAGAATCCAGCGTATAGGACGGACAAATTCAAACTGGCCGCTTCCCCAGCGCATTGTCTGCGGCTGTGAGAGGTTTTTGACCAGTTCGGGCAGCATTTCGGCCAGAACTTCCCGAGCAGGTCTGCCTTCAATCAACCTCTCCACAAAAAGATAACCGTCCCTGATTATCACTTCCTCCAGATCCACATTTTGACCACGAGCAAATCCTTCAGCAGCTTTGGTAGGGTTTCCCTCGTCATCAAAAGCTATTTCCTCTGAAGGCCCTCTAATGACCTCTTCAGTATCGGATTGTTTTTCTGCTACTCCTTCAGCCTCCAGCACAAGCCTTCTGGGAGTAGAATAAACGTCAATTTCTTCATAATCTATCCTGTTATCTTCGAGAAGTTCTTCTGCGTCATCGGCCAGGTTATTACGCAGACCGGCCACCATGCCGGCGGGAATTTCCTCCGTTCCCAGTTCAAAAATCAGCTTATCAGCCATTATTACTCCTCCTCCTCAAAATTTAAACTGAGATATTTGCTGGCGCAGCCGCGGGCTAGATCTCTTACTCTATTGATGTAGTTGGTGCGTTCAGTAACGCTTATCGCGCCGCGTGCATCGAGCACGTTGAACAGATGTGAGCACTTGAGTGTATAATCATAGGCAGGCCGGGGCAGATTTTCCTCAAGACAGCCCTCAGCTTCTTTTTCGCTGTGGTTAAACATCTCCCGCAGTCGGGACTGATCTGCCACATCAAAGTTATAACATGACTGCTGGTATTCGTTCTGATAATAAATGTCTCCATAGGTAACATCGTCGACCCATTCAAGATCATAGACGCTTTCTTTCTCCTGAAGATACATCGCTATCCTCTCCAGGCCGTAGGTTAGCTCGACCGTAACAGGGTCGGTATCATATCCTCCCACCTGTTGAAAGTAGGTGAACTGAGTAATCTCCATACCATCCAGCCAGACCTCCCAGCCCAGCCCCCAGGCTCCCAGCGTCGGAGCTTCCCAGTTATCCTCGACAAACCTGATATCGTGTTTTCTGGGTTCGATACCCAGATTTTCCAGGCTGGCCAGATATAAATCCTGAACATCTTCGGGAGAGGGTTTTAAAATCACCTGATATTGATAATGACGCTGAACCCGATTGGGATTTTCACCGTATCTACCGTCCTGAGGTCGGCGAGAAGGCTGAACATAGCCGGTATTCCAGTCATCATCACCTAAAGCTCCCAGAAAAGTTGCCGGACACATGGTACCTGCTCCAACCTCCATATCATAAGGCTGTTCTATGACACAGCCATAATCATTCCAGAACTCATGCAGATTAAAAATGATCTCCTGAAAAATCATAATACTCACAGCTCCTCTCCTGACTTAATTTAATTGTCTGTTTTTGGAAAAAGACCAGATTCAAAGTCCAAAATTAAAAAAATAAAACACCTCTCCAGAACAGTTAGCAGCGCTTAAAAAAGCGATAGAAATCTGCTGGAGTTCAGGGAGAGGTCGAGATGATAATTTATAAATTTATCCAAAATCCTGTTGATATAATCCAGCCTGTCTTCATCTACAGTGAGTTCTCTTTCATCCAGCAAAATTTCATAACCCCGGGAAAATGATTCGGCTAAAAATTTAAAGCTAGAAAGGTCTATGGGCATTCTACCCCGGGATATTTCAGGCTTCTGACAGCAGGTGACACCGCCCGCCCTGATGGAAAGAGAAGATTTGTAGCCATCAGCAAATTTCTCCGCGCTCATATAATTCTGGCAGTCCGAACATCTCTGAAGCCGGGGTCTAATTCCCAAAAAATCCAGGGCTTTTAGTTTAAAGACGGCGTGAATAGTCTTAAGCTCAACTTCAACGTCGATTTCTGCCTCCATCAACAGGGATAATGTCCTGACAAGATGGCCAAAGTAATCTGGCTGCGCTATCTCTGTGCCGGTTTTATAAATAAATTCCAGTATATAACTGCCATAACTGAGTTTCTTGAGATCATTCTTTATCTGTGCATACTGACAGCGCAGCTCAAGATCGGAGATGCTCCCCAGGCTTCTAGAATCCTTCCTGTAATATTCGATATCATTCCAGCAAAATTTCTGCAGCATGCCAGAAAAATCAGAGGTCATCTTCTTGGAAGAGGGAGCAGCCAGCCTCAAAAGTCCCTCCTCCCTGGTATAAAATGTTACCAGCAGATCGTCCTCACCCAGATCCATATCTTTTAATACTACACCCGTTATCTCCTTTTTCGCCATCGATAATTTTTAATCCTCTTCATCTTCAGAAACAATATTCACACCCGAACTGGTGCCAATACGATTTGCACCGGCATCGAGCATCTCAAGGGCATCAGAAAAATCTCTGATACCGCCAGCAGCCTTAACTCCCAGGTCTCTTCCTACAGTTTTTCTCATAATGCTTACGGCTTCTGGAGTAGCTCCCGAATCGCCAAATCCTGTGGAGGTTTTTATAAAGTCTGCTCCCGCATCTTTGGCAATCTGTGATGCTTTTTCTATCTCTTCTTCGTCCAGATAACAGGCCTCTATAATCACCTTTACGATTATATCCGATGTCACACCAGCAGTATTGGTGGCTTCAACCACTGACTTAATATCCGATTCTACCAGATCATAGGATCCGGATTTAAAGGCTGAAATATTCATTACCATGTCCAGCTCTCTGGCACCATTTTTGATCGCATTCCTGACCTCGAATGATTTGGTCTCTGTCGTATGTCCTCCCAGAGGAAACCCGATAACTGTACAGACTTTTACAGAACTATCTTCCAGCCTGCGGCTGGCAAAAGGAACATAAACAGGAAGCACGCACACCGAGGCAAATTCATGCTCATGAGCTTCCTGACAGAGCTTTTTAACATCCTCAACCGTGCTCTGAGGTTTAAGCAATGTGTGATCGATCATTTTTGCCATATCTTTAGGTTTTATAGCCATGCTTGTTATTTCACTCCCTGTAACAGTTCTTTTGACTTGTGTATTAATTTAATATCCAGATCCAATCAATTCCACTGCGTCATATCCTTATTCTCTTATTCTATGCCGGCCTTATGATATCCTGCCTCTTTCTTCGAAGGCAAAATTTTTAGAAGTCAGCATCCGGCTGCCCCCTGATATTCATAATCCCTGTTTTTTTCAAAGTTCATAACCTAAATTTTTCATCCATTTCTCTTTTTTTCGCCAGTCTTTTTTCTCCTTGACCCATAGATCGAGATAAACTTTATCCTGCATCATTTTTTCTATCTCCTGCCGGGCTCTTTTCCCGATCTTCCTCAGCATGCTGCCTTCTTCACCTATTATCATACCCTTATGACTTTTCTGTTCGACAAATATATTAGCTCTGATATAAATTATATCCTCTTTTTCTTCAAATTCTTCGACCCTGACAGCTGTACCATAGGGAATTTCATCCCAGGTGAGTTCAAAAATCTGCTCTCTTATAAACTCCTCCACAAGCTCCCTCTCAATTTTATCCACGTACATACCATCGGGGTAATACTGAGGTCCTTCGGGCAAATTTTCCCTGAGAAAATCCATAATGTTCTCTTTTCCTGTTCCCCGGCGGGCCGAACAGGTGATAATCGGCATATCAGCATTCTTTTCGTAATTTTCGATTCTCTCCGCCAGTTCCTTCTCATGCAAAAGATCAATCTTATTCAGAATCAGCACGGCAGGAATATCACGACTTTCAATTCGGGAATAAATGAACTCATCACCGGGACCAAATTTCTCCGAGACATCACAGACCAGCAGTATTAAATCTATCCCGCTCATGCTCTTCTCTATTTCATCCAGCATGAATTCATCCAGCTTATTTTTGATCTTATGAACGCCAGGTGTGTCGAGAAAAACAGCCTGAAAATCATCCCCGGTAAGTATAGCTCTGCTTCTGCGGCGGGTAGTCTGCGGTCTTCTGGAAACTATGCCTGCCTTTTCACCAATCAGAGCATTTATTAAAGATGACTTCCCCACATTGGGACGGCCCAGCACGGACACAAAACCGGATTTAAATTCTCCCATCTATTTCATGTCCTCTGCAGTGAAGTTATAGGGCAGTAATTCAGAAGCTTTTGTTTTTCTGTACTCTCCTCCATCAGAAGCCATGATGACTTCCATTTCAGGATTGAATTCTACCAAAACCTGCCGACAGGAACCGCAGGGAGATACCGGTCTATCTGTGTCAGCTATTACTGCCAGGGCTGCAAAATCCTGATGCCCGGAAGCCACGGCTGAAAATATAGCCGTTCTTTCCGCGCAGTTTGTCAGGCCCAGTGCGGCATTCTCCACATTGCATCCTGTAAACAATTCTCCACCGGCGGTCAAAACGGCTGCCCCGACCCGAAAGTTGGAGTAAGGAACATAAGCATTTTCTCTGGCTTTTCTGGCTTCATCGATGATTTCATCAAGATGCCCCGCTTCCAGAGCCATAAAAACTCCTCCTTTTGTTAACAAGGATCTTCTCGTCTTCAGCTGGCAACAAATAAAACCTTAATATATTTCCATTTCCGCATCTTCGGGCAGAACATGAAACCAGGTTTCCGACTCCAGATGCTCCGCAAAAGAGCTGTCGGCACCGACACCATCCAGCCGCAGCTCATCTTTCTGACTGTCATAATCCCATGTTCCTTTATAAGATTTCCTTCCGGTGAGAAAATAAGCTGCTCCTCCGGAATCTAAATGAATTCTCTTTCTGCCTTCCTCATCGATCGTTTTGTGGGGAGCAAATATAACTGCCAGATTTTTAAAATTTATTATTTCCCCCGTTTCATCCCGATGTGGACCACCGCCAGTATAGCGGTAAAAGCGGCCGGAATCGTCATCGAATTCATAGGTCAGGTTTTGTCCTCTGAAACTCAATTCTATCCGCTTTAACTCATCATCATCGGCAGCCAGAACAGTATGTTTTTTTGATTCTGCTTCCCCTTCTCCCCGGAATGATAGGTGCTGACCTATATCATTATCTGAAGTTCTTTTCAGATTCATATCTTCAGCTGCTCTGGTTATACCTTCTTTCCCGGTATAGAGATTGTGAGGTGTTTTCCGGCCTTCATCTCTCCAGAAATAGCCCGGCCTGATCAATTCATTAACACTTTCAGCACTGCTTGCCTCCAGATTTTCCATAGCTTTACTGCTGCCGCCAGCATGGAAAATGACCGGATCAAAGCCTTCGGTGAGTTTCACCATATAAGGCCTAAGACTTCTTACAGGGCCGACCCTCTGCGGAGGAAGATCTCTGTTATAACCGGCCAGAAAGCGGGTTATGCCTCCTTCTACCAGAAATTCAAATACGATATCGGCCTGGTTGAGGCCTGCCTGAGGTTGAGAAGAAGGATGATTATCCACCACTACCAGTACGGGAGGATGATCTGCCCCCGCAGAAATTGGGGGAATAAAATAAACTGTCATCATAATGATTAAAAGTCCGCACAGGAAAAAGGTCAAACTGATGGATTTAATTTTTCCCGTGCTGACCGGGAGACAGAGATTGAACATGTAATTCAAATTTTTCACCTCATAAATACTATATGTAAGTCAGTTTTTCCAGCGGATCTTCTGTTTTTATCCTCACTTTTTTAATGCGATGTTCAGTGGTAGCCATTACTTCCAGTTCCAGACTGCCCCTGACTATCTTCTCGCTTTCTCTGGGAAAATAACCGAGCTGATGAAGAATATAACCGCTTATGGTTTCGTAGGTCTCCTCATCCCCCAGAGGCTCAGGCAAATATTCATTTATTTTGTCTATATCCACGCCGCCCTGAACTATAAGTTCGTGCTCACCAACGGGCTCAATTTCTTTTTCTGCCGGATCAAACTCATCTCTGATATCGCCGACTATCTCCTCCAAAAGATCCTCTATAGTTATCAAACCCGAAGTGCCTCCGTATTCATCGAGGACAATAGCCATATGCTCCTGCCGTCTTCTCATCTCGTTCAATAACTGATTGATCGGCTTGCTTTCCGGTATAAAATAGATCGGCTTGATAAAATCTTCCAGATCTAGATCTTCCAGTTTAGGCGGCGATTCTTCCAGCAGCATAACCAGAAGATCCTTAACATAAACCAGGCCGACAATGTCATCTACAGTTCCCTCATAGACTGGTATGCGCGAATAACCGTATTCTACGGCGAGTTCGACGATTTTATTAACCGGAGCACCTCTTTCCACGCAGACCATTTCAGTACGAGGAACCATGATCTCCCTCACCATTATATCATCAAAATCAAAGATGCTGTGGATCATTTCGCTTTCCGTCTCTTTTATAGCTCCCTCTTTTTCCCCAACGTTGACGAATCGGCGAATCTCCTCCTCCGTGAGAAAAGCAGCCGACATAACGTTTTCAGCTCCAATTATGATCTTGATCAGCCAGGAAAAAAAGCTGACGAAAGGCGAAAACAATCTTTCCAGCCAGATCAAAAAGGGGGCAACTGTCCGGGCATATTTCAGGGATCTGTTATTGCCCAGAGATTTAGGTGTGATCTCTCCGAAGATCAATATTAGAAAGGTCATAACCCCGGTAGCAATGCCGACTCCGCTTCTGCCAAAAATTTCGATGGAAATTGATGTAGCTATCGCTGAAGCAGCGATGTTGACCAGATTATTTCCGATGAGTATGGTGCTTAAAAGCCTGATTTCATCTTCCAGCAGTTTATCTACCAGAGCGGCTTTCTCGTCTCCTTTATTCACCTGATCTTTTACCTTTACCCTGCTGGCAGCCATGAAGGCTGTTTCTGATCCCGAGAAAAATCCCGAAAGGAAAAATAAAACAAGCAGCAGGATTACCTGCCAGACCATTTTACTCCCCCCAGTTCATCCCTGACTAATCCGAAAAAAAGTCGAGCTCTGAAAGATAACTTTTCTCCCTTTCCTCCATATCAGAGCGAGTCTCAAAATCACCGTGTTCATAGCCCAGAAGATGCAGCACTCCATGTACGGTTAAAAACGAAATCTCGTAAAATAAGGAGTGATTATAATCTTCAGCCTGATCTCTGGCCCTGGGAATAGAAATTATAACTTCTCCCAGAAGCTCCTCTCCCAGAGGAAAGGCCAGCACATCAGTCGGTTTTTGTCTATCGCGATATTCTTTGTTCAGTTTCTCGATCCTGTCATCATCCACAAAAGTAAGGCTGACTTCAAGACAGTCAGGATGTTCTTCAGCTTCTTCAAGTTCCCGATCTAAAATGATTTTGATCAATTTTTTCAGCTCAGCGAGCCTCTCATCGGCGAGATCAAAATCATCTATCTGACTGCTGATCAAAATCTGCGAATTAATAGTCACTATTCTCCCTCCACATCCTGAAATTCTTCCTCCAGATCTTCGGGATACTCCACCCTCTGGTGATAAATCCCGGTCAATATTTTGGTAAAACTCTCGGCGATAGTATCGAGCTCCTGCAGAGTGAGCTCCGATTCATCCAGCTGATTTTCCAGGAGTTTTTCTCTGATCAATCCCCGCACCAGATTCTCTATTCTATTGGGGTCGGTTTTATCAAAGTTTTTTGATCTCACAGCAGCTTCCACAATATCAGAAAGCATAAGAATAGCTGCTTCTTTTGATTGAGGCTTGGGACCATCATATCTGAAGTTCGATTCTTCGGCAACTGAATGATTATTCTCCCTGGCTGCTTCCTGATAGAAAAATGAAATCAGGTTCGTTCCCTGATGCTGTTCTATTAAATCTATTACAGCTCTGGGAAGATCATGATTTTTTGCCATTTTGACCCCATCTTTGACATGAGATTTTATGATCAATGAACTTAAGTTGGGGTTGATATCATCGTGAGGATTTTCACCTCCGAATTGATTGTCCGCAAAAAAGTAGGGTCTTTTTAGCTTGCCTATATCATGATAATAAGCTCCCACCCTGACCAGAAGGGAATCAGCACCTATATTATCCGCCGCAGTTTCCGCAAGATTACCCACCACCATACTGTGATGGTAGGTGCCAGGTGCTTCTACGAGAAGTCTTTTTAACAGAGGCTGGTTGGGATTGGAAAGTTCGAGAAGTTTAACCGCCGAGGTCAAATTAAATATATTCTCAAGATAGGGAAGTAATCCGTTGGCCAAAATGGCCACGAGCAGACCGTTCAGGGCTCCCATTCCCGCCAGCAGTATGATATCCAGCAGGGTAAAGGCGGGCTGAATAAAATTCAGCATTATTACCGTGAAGACCAGAACCCCGCTGATATTGAAACCGGCTTTGATCAGATCGCTTCTCTGATTTATTTCAGCAACGCTATAGATACCGATCATGCCGGATATAAAAGCTACGACGGCCACATTATAATTCATATCAAAAAGTATCGGCAGCAGAAGCGAAGCATACACGGTAGCTGTAACCGCGGGAGCTGTGGACAGGAGTATCGTCAAAAGCACCGAAAGCATACCCACCGGCACGATGTAAAATATATAATCGGGCTCAAAAAGCGTCGATATCCAGGCCATCATAAACAGAATAACTATCAGTGTCTCTATAAGGTAAAGTTTGTTGTTTTCCCGCCAGATCGCTGTCAGATGGTTTTTAAAATAATAGATTATGATCAGAGTCAATATTAAAAAATACAGAACTGTGCCTGAAAATCTCAACCAGCTGACTTCCAGGGCTGAAAGACCAACATCATCAAGAGCCCGATATTGTACAGGCGAAACTAATTCTCCTTCTTCGACTATTAATTCTCCCTGAGCAAAATCTTGATAAACAGGCTGCACGCCGGCAAGCACTTCTTCTTCCCTCTCCCGGGTGGCCTCTTCGTCTATAACCATATTGGGGGCTAGATTTTCTTCAACCCTGCTGAAGAGTAAATCCTGACTGTTCTCATCCAGGTCTATATCTCCTATAAACTCTTTTAAGTCCTGCAGAGAACGATCCATCTCTCCCTCTCTGAGAGATCCCCGATAAAGTCTTTCCAGTTCGCCAAAAACATGTTCTCTAAAACCAGTTACTTCCTCTTCTGTTAGCTCCCTTAAGATGTCCATCTGCGAGGTGTCCAGCAATATGCCCGCCTCACCCAGAACGCTTTCCACCTGATCTCCGTCCTCCAGGGCAGCTGCTTCTGCCAGGACCGAAAATTCCAATTCCAGATTGTCGCGGGCAATCTCAAGTGCCTCCCTATTCTCCACGAAAACTGCAGAAACATTGCTCAAGGCCAATTCGCGCCTTATTTCTGTTGTTTCTTCATCAAGCACAGATATATCAGCAGGAGCGGATACATTTACAGGGCTGGGTTCACCCACCGAAAACTCGGAAACTGTAGGGATGATGCTGGCAGTGAGGATTATGAGCATCAGAAGGCAGAAGAGCAGCCCAAAAATTACTTTTCTCACATTGGGGTCCAGGTCCCGAGCCCGGGAAAAAATATTAATATTTTCCTGCAGCCAATCTATTAAACTGCTCATGAATTGAAATTCCACCTTTAGTAAAAACAACCTCTATTGTAGATCCTAATCACTCATTTTCCTTCTCCTCATAGGCGGTAATTATTTTGCGGACCAGATTATGACGCACAACATCGGTTTCATCCAGATAGACAAATTCTATGCCTTCTATATCTTTCAATATTTCTTCCACCTGGCCCAGACCTGATTTCTGATTGTAGGGAAGGTCTATCTGAGTTATATCTCCGGTAATTACCGCCCGGGAATTGAAACCTATCCGGGTTAGCATCATCTTCATCTGTTTTGTGGTTGTATTTTGAGCTTCATCCAGAATGATAAAAGAATCATCAAGAGTTCTTCCCCTCATATAGGCCAGCGGCGCAACCTCGATTATATCTTTCTCCAGATATTCTCTGACCTTATCGGGACCGAGTACATCAAATAAAGAATCATACAGAGGTCTAAGATAGGGATCAACTTTATCCTGCATATCACCCGGCAGAAAACCAAGTTCCTCACCGGCTTCTATAGCCGGCCGGGTCAGAACTATTCTATCGACCCTGTGATTTAGTAAATTTTTAACTGCCATGACAACTGCCAGATAGGTTTTCCCTGTTCCTGCCGGCCCGATCGAGAAAACGATATCATACTTTCTCATGGCTTCTAAGTACATTTTCTGTCCGACAGTCTGAGGGTTGATCTCCTCCCCTTTATGATTAACCTGGATAACCTCGTTAAATATGCTGGAGAAGTCCAGGTTGTTATCATCCTGCAAAAGCTCGATGATGTAGTTGAGCTGACGATCAGAGACAGTATTTTCCTCTTCCAGCAATTTTGCCATCTCCTCCAGCGTACGACGGGCCAGCTCTACCTTTTCGGGGAGGCCTTCGATATTGATTTCGCTGCCTCTGGCAATCAATTTCACATCCAGCTCTTCCTCGATCATTTTGATGTTTTTATCGAGGTTGCCGAACAGATTTCTGGCTTTATGATAATTTGAGACCATGAATTTTTCAGAGATCTTACTGCTCACAATCACCCTCCTCATCCAGAGATAATTGAAATTCCTGGACTGAATGTCCTTAAAAACACTATTCCAGTAAAAATTTAAAAATCCTTCCTCATCTCATTATAGAATCCCTAACTATTAGCTCGATAGCATAACCTATATTAACATATCTACCCCGCTTACTCAATTATAAGCATAAAAAACCTGCTCCGCCAAATTCAGCCGCTCTCCTGCGGCCGCGCAAAAGTGGACGAAGCAGGGATATAAAAAATTAAATTCTCTTGAAGTGGTGATCATCCGGGCGGCCAGGAAAGTTCTCTTCCTCCCAGAAGATGAAAATGGACATGGCCGACAGTTTGTCCGCCTTCTTCTCCACAATTATTTACCACCCTGTAACCGCTTTCTGCTATCCCTTCCGAACGGGCCAGCTTCTGAATGGTCTTATGAATATCAGCTATAAGATCAAACTCATCTTCAGGAACTTCCTCAAGTGATTCAATGTGATTTTTGGGTATTACCAGCAGATGAACCGGCGCCTGAGGATTGGCGTCCTCAAAAGCAACGATCCTATCGTCCTCGTATACTACATCGGCATCCATTTCTCCGGAAGCTATGTCACAAAAAATGCAATCCGTCATCTCCGAATTCACCTCCTTATGGATTTTCTATAAGTGCTCCTTTAAGCTCGCCCTCATCGGAGGAGAGCTTTTTTAATTTTACTTTGGAAAATTTATTTTTTAAAGTTTTTTCGCTCTCCACTCTTATCCTGAGATAATTATCGCTGTATCCTGAAAAACTTCCACCATCTTTTTCCCGTTCAAAAAGCACCCGAAGAGTTTTTTTCAAAAATCTTTTTTTATATTTTCTGCTCAGTTTTTTACCCAGCTGCCGCAGAATTTTAGACCTCTCTTTTTTTATCCTGCTGTCTACTTCATCAGACATGCTGGCAGCTTTAGTACCCGGCCTGGAGGAATAAGAAAAAACATGAATATCGCTGAATTCCAGTTTCTCCACCGTTTTTACTGTCCTCTCAAAATCTTCTTCCGTCTCCCCCGGAAAGCCAACCATTACATCACTGGTAATAGCTATCTCCGGCACGATATCTCTTATCATATTTATTTTTTGGGTGAAATCCTCAACCCTGTAAGGTCGATTCATTCTGGAAAGCACTCTGTTGCTGCCGCTCTGCAGAGGCAGATGCAGGTGCCGGCAGAATTTTTCCGATTCCCCTATCAGTTCAACAAGTTCGCGACTTACCTCTAAAGCTTCTAAAGAGCTGAGTCTGATCCGAAAGTCACCCTTCTTTCCCAAAATCTGCTGCAGTAATTCCTGCAGATGATCTCTATCATCGGAGAAATCATCTCCGTAGGCCCCCAGATGAATACCGGTAAGAATAAATTCTTTTACGTTCTGGGTTTTGAGGCGCTCAAATTCTTCGAGTACACTCTCAGGCTCACGGCTGCGCTTTTTGCCCCGGGCTAAAGGTATTATACAGTAGCTGCAGAACTGGTCACAGCCATCCTGAATTTTTATATTGGCTCTGGTTCTTCTTTCAACTTCACGGACTTCCAGCTCCGGATACTCATCGATCTTTTCATAATTCTTTCTGGGGGCAAGCCAGCTGCGGTCTGCGGAAATCTCTTCAATTAGCTCAACCAGCCTGTCTTTATCCGAGCTTCCCACCAGGTAATCTACCTCGTCGATCTCTTCAACTTCCCCCGGAGTCGACTGACTGTAACAGCCGGCCACAATTACGATCGAATTTTCCCCACCTCTGCGGCTGGCCCGCCGGGCCATCTTGCGCGATTTGCTGGCAGCAGATGTGGTTACCGCACAGCTGTTTATGACATAAATCTCTGCCGCCTCTGAAAAATCAACCGGTTTGTAGCCGGCCCGACGAAATTGATCGATAAGAGCCTCAGCTTCATATTCATTTACCTTGCAGCCCAGATTGTATACTGCTATCCTCGGCTGATTTCTCATATCGGAAACTTTCACTGCATCTCCCCCACTTCATGCAGTATAATTCCAGACAGTACCGGCCCTGCGGTCTCAGTTCTCAAAATTCTAGGGCCGAGAGAGATATCATAACAATTTTTCAGGCTGATTAATTTTTCTATTTCTTTTTCGGCCAGGCCTCCTTCAGGTCCGATGATCAGAAGAATTTTTCTTCCTTTCCGAACAACTTTCTCTCTACTCAATTCTTTGATAGTATGACGAGCTTCTCGAGCCCGGGCCAGAAGCACAACTTCGAAATCTCGGCTCAGATCCATCAGCCCGTCAAGATCAATAGGCCGAAAAATATCCGGCCGAATTCCCCGCTCTGACTGGCGGGCTGCTTCTCTGATAATTTTTCTCCAGCGATCGAGTCTTTTATCGACTCTGTCTGCTTTCAGTTTTACCACAGCGTGCCGGCTGCTAAAGGGATAAAATCCTCTGGCCCCAATCTCTGTTGACTTCTGGATAACAGTCTCTACCTTCTTTTTTTTGGCCAGCGCCTGAGCTATAAAAATTTCTGTATCTGGCTCCCCGGCAGCATCTTCTGTATTAATCACTTTTAAAACTGCTGATTCCCTATCTCTATCTATTTCCTCTATCCTGACTTTGCCCTGATGACCTCTGCCATCCAGCAGAAGACAGCAGTCCCCCTTCTGCATGCGCATACTTTTAATCATATGATTATACATATCAGGGCCTACTTCGATCTCATCAAGCTTCATCAAATCTTCGCTTCGAGATGCAGGCAAAAAGAATCGCTTGCTGGGCATTTTTTCCACCCCATTTCATGACCGCGAACAGCTCAAAAGCCACCAGCCATCTCTGACCAGCTTCCAGTCAATTGTGAGATTATGCTCTTCAATATTCCGACCAATTTTCCGCAGATGCTGGAGGAGGATGCCACCCACCAGCAGTCTACCCTCTTCGGTCAAAAGATTTGTGAGTCGAGGCATGATATCCCTGTGTATCTGCGGAAGACAATTCGCCGCAATAAGATCATATTCTTCCTGTGTATCGATTCTGTTTATATCGTTCTTATTAAGCTCTATTCGATCTTCCATTCTGTTTAATTTTATATTCCTCTCAGCATTTTTTATGGAGAGCTCATCAACATCAACTGCTTTTACGCGAGGAATGTTCAGGTGCGCTGCTGCAATCGACAAAACCGCGCTGCCGCAGCCTGCATCCAAAAACGAATTAATCTTAATCGGATTTTTTATCAGCCTTCCAAGTTCAGTCAAAACCAGAATGGTCGAAGGATGATGTCCGGAACCAAAAGCAACCCCCGGTTCCAGAATTATAGGAAATCTATCGCCTTTTTTCGTTTTTTTGCTCCCGACCAAATTCTGTTTATCCGCTTCCCAGGCCGGAATTACAATCCAGTTCGATCCTATTTTTTTGCTTTTAAAATTTGATTTCCATTTTTCATTCCAATCAGTGCGTTTTGAATGCTGTCGCCTTAAAGAATAACCTCCGGCTTTAATGATATCAGAGCGATTTAATTCCAGCAAGTTGTGCAGTCTGGACCAGACCTCCTTTGATAAATAATCGGAACTGCTGGAATAACCTGTAAATAAAATGCTGCCTTCCGAAGATTTATCCATCATGAAACCGGCCTGAAAAACGGCATTCATTATATTCTGACCGATCTCTCTGCAGTCGGAAGGCAGTTCGATATAGAATTTAATGAGATTTTCGCCTGATTTATTCATCCTCCAAATGCGTCCTTAACCCTCCTGAAAAAGCTCTTTCCTTCAGGGTTTATCTCGTCTCCGCTGATTTCAGCAAATTTTTCCAGCAGTTCTCTCTGCTCCTGGTCGAGCGAACGTGGTATAACAACTTTTACATGGATATATTGATCTCCTTTGCCGGATTTTTTCAGATGAGGAACTCCCTTATTTCTCAGCCTTAGCACATCGCCGGGCTGAGTCCCTTCGGGGATCTGAAATTTAACTTTGTCTTCAACTGTGGGAACCTCGATCTCATCTCCAAGAGCAGCCTGAACGAAATTGATAGGTACCTCACAGTGAATGTCATCTCCCCGGCGCTCAAAAATTTCATGATCTCTGACATTAACAACAATATAGAGATCACCGGGCCGGGCACCTCTCTGGCCGGCCTGTCCTTCTCCGGACATTCTCAGCTGATTCCCATCACGAATACCGGCCGGAATATCTACGGTTAGAGTGCTTCTTTCACGCTGTGTGCCTGAACCTCCGCATTGAGGACAGGGGTTTTCTATGATTTCTCCTTCTCCCTCACATTCATCGCAAACCTGAGTGCTGGCCATCTGACCAAAAGGTGTGCGCTGAGTGGTTCTAATTCTCCCCTGCCCACCGCATTTAGGACAGGTGCGGCTGCTGCTGCCCGGTTCAGCACCGGTTCCACCGCATTCATCGCAGCTGACCTCTCTGGGAATTTGTATCTCTTTTTCCGTTCCGGTAACAGCCTCTTCAAAATCTATTTCAATCCGGTATTTAAGATCTTTGCCTCTTTTGCTCTGACGGGACGACCTGCGATCGGATCGGCCCCGGGAGGTTCTGCGCCTGCCGCCAAAGAACATATCGAAAATATCGTCAATATCTTCAAAGCCAATTCCGCCAAAATCACCACCTGCAAAATCATCAAAATTCACTGAATAATCGTCCTGACCGAGACCGGCATGACCGTAACGATCATATTTTTCTCTCTTTTCAGGGTCGCTCAGTATATCATAAGCTTCCGAAATTTCTTTGAATTTTTCCCCTGCCTCGGGATCATCACTGCGATCGGGATGATACTTTTTGGCAAGTTCGCGATAGGCTTTTTTGATTTCATCCTGATCGGCATCGCGATCTACTCCCAAAACTTCATAATAATCTTTATTGCTGCTGTTGGCCATAATTTATCACCATCCTCTATAAAACAACAGAAGAGGGCATCACGCCCCCTCCTGCCTTTTTTGCCTTTTCCCGGTTTATTTATTCTTCTTCATCTACTTCCTCGTAGTCGACATCTATCGTTTCATCATCTTCTTCTGAGCTCTGCTGAGGACCGGCCTGAGTGCCTTCCGGTCCAGGACCGGCGGGGCCTGCTCCCTGTGGACCTGCTCCAGCCGGACCTCCGGCAGCTCCACCGGGCTGAGCATCCTGCTGACTGTAAAGTTCGCTGCTCAGATCAGCCACAGCATCGTTCAGCGCTTCCATCTTTTCCTTAATTAGCTCGATATCATCCTCATTTTCTTCCAGAACTTCTTCAAGCTCTTCTTTTGCTTCTATCACTGGCTTTTTGACGCTTTCCTCGATTTCCTCGCCAGCTTCTTCAAGAGTCTGCTCGACCGAATGGATCAAGGCATCGGCCTCGTTGCGTGTTTCAATTCTTTCAACTTTCTTTTCATCTTCTTCAGCATATTTTTCAGCCTCATTGACCATCTCTTCAATTTCTTCCTCCGAAAGACCATCAGTGGATTCTATCGTAATATCTTCGGATTTGCCGGTGCCTTTATCCTCTGCTGAAACCTGAACAATGCCATTCTCATCGATATCAAATGTCACCTCTATCTGGGGAGTTCCTCTGGGAGCAGGAGGAATACCGGTCAGCTGAAAGCGTCCTAAAGTTTGATTGTGTTCAGCCAGTTTGCGTTCACCCTGCAGAACATGCACATCCACGGTGGTCTGGTTATTTTCGGCAGTGGTGAAAATTTTGCTTTCCGAAGTCGGTATGGTGGTGTTTCTATCTATCAGCTTGGTAAATTTGCCTCCGAGAGTTTCAATTCCCAGAGAAAGAGGGGTTACATCCAGCAAAACCAGATCATCTACCTCGCCGGAAAGAACTCCAGCCTGAATGGCAGCACCGATAGCGACCACTTCATCAGGATTTATACCCCTATGAGGTTCTCTGCCTATGAAGTCTTCTACCGCTTTTTGCACAGCTGGAATTCTGGTAGAACCGCCTACCAGTATAACCTCATCTATTTCGGAAGGAGATATATCAGCATCATCCATGGCCCGTCGAGCCGGGCCCATTGTTTTGTCTATAAGATCTTCGGTCAACTCATTAAATTTAGCCCGGGTGATATCTTCATCGAGGTGAAGCGGCCCCTCCTCGGTCTGCGTGATAAAGGGTAGATTGATATTTGTTTCTTTCATGCTCGAAAGTTCTATTTTAGCCTGTTCGGCGGCATCTTTTAGTCTCTGCAGAGTCATCTTATCCTCACGCAGATCTATTCCGTGTTCCTTTTCAAATCTGTCGGCAACGTAATTCAGAATTCTCTCATCGAAATCATCGCCGCCGAGTTTATTGTTGCCGCTGGTAGCTATAACTTCAAATACGCCATCTCCTATTTCCAGAATCGATACATCAAATGTTCCACCACCGAGATCGTAAACAAAGATCGTTTTATCCTCTTTGTCATCCAGCCCATAAGCAAGCGAAGCCGCTGTGGGTTCATTGATTATTCTCTTCACGTCAAAACCGGCTATCTTTCCGGCATCTTTGGTGGCCTGACGCTGACTGTCGGTAAAGTAAGCAGGCACAGTGATAACTGCCTCTTCAATTTCCTCGCCCAGATAATCTTCTGCGTCCCTTTTCAGCTTCTGCAGAATCATAGCGGAAATTTCCTGAGGAGTTTGTTCTTTGTCGTTCAAAGTTTCTTTATGATCTGTGCCCATATGTCGTTTAATAGAAGTCACCGTCTGATCGGCATTGGTAATTGCCTGACGCTTGGCATGCTCACCGATAATTCTTTCTCCTTTTTCATTATAGGCTACCACTGAGGGAGTGGTTCTCTCGCCCTCTCTGTTGGGAATAACAGTGGGTTCGCCACCCTCCATAATTGCCATGCAGGAATTGGTGGTGCCCAGATCAATACCGAGTATTTTGCTCATATATATGCATCCTCCTTATTTTATCTAAAAATTTTTCTTTAAAATCATCTTCATGATTTTATATCAGGTCAACAAAACTTATTCCGCAACCTTTACCCGGCTGGGTCTTATCACCTGATCACCAAGACTATAACCGGTCTGAACTTCCTCAACAACAGTTCCTGGTTCTGCTTCGCTTCCCTCTATCTGGTCGACTGCTTCGTGAAATCTGGGATCAAATTCTTCCCCTTCTGCTTCTATCTCCTCAATACCTTCCTGGAATAACATGTCCTTTAACTGACGATAAATCATTTCTACTCCTCTGGTAAACTCATTTTCCTCTTCACAGCTATCAAGAGCTCGCTGGAAATTGTCCAGAATGGGAAGTATATTTTCTATTAGATCACATTTATGCTTTTCTTCAAGCTCTGATTTTTCCTTTTTGACCCTCCTGCGATAGTTGGCAAAATCTGCCTGAGAACGTTTGAACTTTTCCTGATAATCTTTACTGGCAGAGGAAACTTCATCGAGTGCCTGGGCGAGTCGTTCAAATTCCTTTTTGATCTCTTCGGGTTTCATGGTAGCTATCTCCTCATAACCAGGAGGTTCATAAGCTTTTGAATCAGGAATCTCACGTTCTGTACCTTTTACTTCCTGATTTTGTTCGACTTTCTTCTCTTGAAACACAATTTATCACCTGCCTGTGCTGGAAATTATTTGGCTCAATAGCTCAGAAGCCAGATCAACTGCCGATATAGCCTGTACATATTTCATCCTCGTCGGCCCCAAGATTCCCAGTTTGCCTCTGGCCTGATCGGACAGCTGATAGGTGGCATAAACCAGACTGCAATTCTGCATCTCTTCGAGATGAATCTCACGTCCAATTTTAACGTCCAGTTCTTCTTCCAGGCCCTGCAGCAGTTCTCTGAGATTTTCTTCTTTATCGAGAACTTTCATAATCTGTTTCAAATCCGAGATATCGTTAAATTCGGGCTGTTCCAGGATATAATTCGTACCTTCAAGATATACTTTCATCTCTTCCTGACTCAAAACTTTATTCAACTCTTCCTGCAGAACGGAAATTATCTGTTCCGTATAATTTAACCTTCGTTTTAATTCCTGCTCGAGTGACTGCAAAAATTCCTCATCTATATCATCTATATTTTTATCGATGATCCTTTTAGCGAGGACAATTTTCAAATCTTCTATCTGTTCTTCAGTCAACTCCTCCTTCAGAGGAATTACCTTATTGGTCACCAGTCCGGCATCAGTGATTAGTACCAGAAGCAGACGCCGTTTATTTACAGGAAAAAGCTCCAGACGCGAAATTTTTCCGGCTGAAAAACCCGGTTCACTCAAGAGGGCAGTGTACTGGGTCATCTGCGACAGCATGCGGGCCATTCCCGACATTATATCCTCAAGACCGGACTTCTTTTGTGATAGCTTTTTTAAATATTTGGTGATAGATTCCGGTTTTTTGAAATCACTCGCCAGCAAATTATCAACATAAAATCTATATCCCAGATCAGAAGGAACCCTGCCGGCTGAAGTATGAGGCTGCTCCACAAGGCCCATTTCTTCAAGGTCGGCCATTTCATTGCGCACGGTAGCTGGACTAAAACCCAGATCATACTCGCGAGCCAGTGTTCTGGATCCAACCGGCTCCGCTGTTAAAATATGCTGCTCAATTATAGCCAGTAAAACTTCTTTTTGCCGATCCGAAACCTGCTCCTTCATCACACTCCCCTCCTTTTAGCACTCACTCCGGAAGAGTGCTAACAACCATAATTAAAAATACCACATGATCTTTTTTTTGTCAAGTTAATTATCCGGAGATATTTGCGTATATTACGAAGGTTTAAAAATAGAATCTTCTTGTTATCAGCTGATAGATATCGTATAAGATCGGGGAAAAATTTCATTGTGAACGAAGCTTTATATCTTCCAGTACAACTAAATGAGGTTTTTTACACACCTTTTAATCAACTGAATACAAGAAGATCCTAAAAATAAAAAAAGGCAGCAAAAATAATTGCTGCCCGCCCGGTAGCAAAATAATTTTTGAGAAAATTTAAATACACTGGAGGCAAAGCCTGCCAAAAAATCTTTTATTAAAGGAGGACATTAGGAGGAAGTCGGTAGGTTGAGCTCTCAACCTACCGACCTTCTCCTATTCCGCTCCGCTTCAGTCTTCTCTCCAAAAAGCTTTTATTTTTCTACAATAACAGATACACCATCAGGAATTACGGTTATCCCGGGTTTAACCTCTGCTACCATGTCCTCGGCCATACTCAAAGCTTCATCCATATTTTCGGCTTTATACATATACATATCCTCCACCATTTTTCGAGGAGCCCCGGTGATCATAATAACCTCAAATTTGTCCAAAATTCTGGCCAGGATTTGTGATTCCCACTGATCAGGTACTGTTTCAGACATATCTCGGCTTTTTATATCTTCTCGTATTTGCTGAACACTATCAGCTTCTAAAAATGTATTGTAAAAACCTTCCCCTCCATGACCATCCGAGCATTCAGCGGCAATAATTATTACGCCATTCTCTTTACAGGCAGCTTCCGCTGCAGTCATGCCTTTCACAGATTGATAAATATTCTGGTCTAAAGGATAACCTCCATTGGTTGTTATAACGATATCGGCAGGAGCTGCTTTGACTCCGGCCAATCGGGCTACAAATTCACAACCTTTTTCATGGGCCTTTTTATAATCTCCGGCAAAAGCGTTAATAATTTCTTTGTCTTGATTGATGGCAACATTCACAATAAATTCCAGCTCTGCTTTTTCGGCAGCATAAAGCATATCTTTATGCAGGGGATTGCCCTCTAAAATTCCAGTTCTGGCATTTTCATGGGCAATGAATTCACCACAGTGATTGCCGAGAACGGTCTCACGGCTGGCCACTCCGGGCAAAACGCTTTTGCGTCCGCCTGAAAATCCTGCAAAGAAATGAGGCTCTATAAAACCTTCGGCCAAAAGCAGATCAGCTTCAACGGCATGTTTATTTAGTTCAAGATCTCCCCCTGATGGAAGCGAACCCAGATGAACAATTTCATCTTTGTTTTCACTGCGGTGAACGATTATTTCTTCATTTTCAACGATCTTTTGGCCGAACTTATCTACAAGTTCTTCTTCAGTAGAAGGTCGATGGAATCCTGTTGCGATCAATAACTTGATGCTGGCTTCAGGATTACCCTCCCTGATTTTTGCAAGCATAGGAGGAATTATAAACCTGCTGGGGACAGGTCGGGTATGGTCACTGCATATTATTACCACTTCTTTTTTATCCCGGGCAATTTCTTTCAAATCAGGCGAATTTATAGGATCTGTCAGTGCGCTGTCAACCAGAGCTTTTTGATCAGCTTCGGGCTCATACTCATTTGCTCTGGATTCCAGCACCCCCTCTATTCTATCATTCTCTATTGTAAAAGAAATGTTTTCTTTGCCATAAGGTATATCAAATTTCAAGGGAATACCCCCTCGATTATTTTTTTTCAGAAAAGGCCAGGAACTTATAAATCGATTTGTGTTCCCGGCCGATTCTGAAATTTACTTTAGTATATTTTACACTGAGTTAAGTTATTATATTTCTTTTAGAAAATCCCTGCATATAATGTACCTACCAGAAAAGTGGTTAAAAGCGCAATGAACAGACCGTATAGTATCGTAACAAGTATGGTTTTTCTCATGACCAGACCTGCTTTTCCTACCAGCCCAACAGTTGTGATTGCTGCCACTACATTATGAACACAGAGCATATTACCGCCGGCCGCACCAGCAGTCTGTAATCCGAGTGTGGGAATGACCTCTACTCCAGCAGCCATAGCAGTCTCAAACTGAAAAGCACCGAACATTATATTGGAAACTGTATTGGAACCGGATATAAAAGCACCAAGAGTCCCTACAAAAGGAGCTCCAAAATGCCAGGCTCCTCCAAAAATATTAGCAGTGGCAAAGGCCATTTCTTCTAACATAGTATATTCTACTACGGGATCAGAATTCATCATAACATAGACCATGGCTACCGCAAAAAATAGAGCTATAGCTGCAGGTTTAACAGTACTCAATGTTTCCATCCAGCACTTAGAAGCTTTGCCTTTTTCCATTCCCAGCAGATAAGGAATAAACAAGGCTACCAAAATAAACGGAATTATGCCCGGATTGTAAAGAGGTGCAACAGCTTCAGAAACATCAGTGCCCAGAATATTTTCCCAGCCTATTTCAACCCCCTGCAGGGTACCGACCAGGCCAAAAGCTTCAATTCTGGTAATCACCAGAACAGCTGCAATAATCAGGTAGGGAAGCCAGGCCTTAAAAGGTGTTACCGTAACCGTAAGTTCATCGGGATCGGGTATCTCTGCTTCAGCTTCGACTTCGTCTTCCCATTCATCCTCCCAATTTTCTTTGTCCGGATAATCCCATTCGTCTCCAGGAACTAAAAATCCACGCCGCACGGCGAATACGAAAATAGGCAGCGCTATTAATGAACCCAGCAGAGAGGGCAATTCCGGACCGATAAAATTTGCAATGAAAATCATCGGCAGTCCAAAAATCAAACCCGAAAATATTGCCAGCGGCCAAACTTTCAATCCTTTTAGCAGAGAGCCTTCAGCAATTTTAGTCATGACTCCTACTATAGCCAGGGGAATGAAAATTGCCATACTGCCATTCAATATAGCAGCATAGCCTCCTACCGATTCCAAAAATGCTCTGAAGGTTTCGATCTGTGCTCCCATGCTTTCAAGGGGAAGTTCAACCAGGCCGTCCACCACATCAAAGCCGCCCCAGATAGGAACTCCAACGGCTCCGAAGGAAACCGGAACACTGTTGCCTATTAAAGCTATTGTTGCTGCGATAAGGGGGGGATGACCCAGCGCTACCAAAAGAGGCGCAGCTACAGCAGCAGGAGTTCCAAAGCCTGCAGCCCCTTCAAAAAACGCCCCCATGAGAAATGCCAGTAAGAGAGCCTGTACCCTTCTATCAGTGGATACGGTGGCCATAGAATAAGAAATGCTGTCCACGCCGCCGCTTTCCTTTAAAAGCTGCAGAATCAAAAGAGCGCCAAAGACGATCAATAATATTCCAAAGGCATCAATCACTCCGCCTATAGAAGCACCCATAATCCAGTTTAAAGGCATATCCCACCAGATTACTCCAATAATCACCGCGGCAATCCAGCCCAAAGGCATAGCCTTCATAGCAGGCCACATAAAGCCTATCATCAGCACACCTACAATTATTATCGGAATAGCTGCTAACAGTGCTAGCATAAATTATCTACTCCTCTACTGATTTTATAATTCAAATAATTTAGACTTAAAGCCAGAACTACATTTTTTCTCCTCTCTCCCAAAAAGGTGACCATCTGATCGACAATATATGTTCTCATATTAAAAGAATAATATTGTGAACGTATTATTTATTATGAATTTTCAATTTAGATATAATTATCATAACATAATATCACCCCCGCATTTCAAATTTTGAACAGTGATAATCCCCGGCTTTGTAATAAGGATTTTGATGATTTTATCGTTTAAAAATATTTTCCGGCTAAAATTATTGTAATTGCCTATCATATTGGATAAAACCGGGGATATTTAATCTTTTATTTTGTACAAAGAACTAATTCTATATGCCTTTTATCATATCAGGCTGATTCTTCTATCCTGTCGATCATCTCGGGAATTACATCATATAGATCGCCGACAATCCCATAGTCACAGTGCTCAAATATGGGTGCGGATGGATCATTGTTAATCGCTATTATCGTATCCGATTCTTTCATCCCGGCCAGATGCTGGGGGGCGCCTGAAATTCCGCAGGCAATATATATTACCGGTTTTACGCGATGACCGCTGTAACCGACCTGATGTTCTTTGCCGATATAATCCTCATCAACTACATCACGTGAGGCTCCGACTTCGCCGCCCAATTTTTCGGCCAGCTCCTCCAGAAGGGAAAAGTCCTCGGGATTTTTAAGGCCCTTGCCGCCGGCCACTATGACATCTTCCTCGGTAATATTAACTTCTTTACCGGCCAATCTTTCCAGAACTTTAAGACCGTGATCTTTAGATCTTTCTGCTTCGGCATTAATTATCTCGCCCTCGAGGCTATCATCTCTTTCGGCTTCATCGAATTCCTGATAGCGCACCGTCGCCATCTGTAGATCAGAAGTGGATTTAATGTGGGCCAGAATATTTTCACTAAATGCGGGTCTGATTTGTATAAGTCTTCCATCCTCTTCATCTATCTGCAGATCGGTGCAATCAGCAGTCAAACCTGAATCAACTGCGATCGCCAGCCTGGGAGCCAGAGATCTGCCAAAAGGTGTTGCCCCCAGAAGAATTATTTCCGGCTTTATCTCATCAATGATGTATCTCTTAAGATTATCCTTATAGGTAATTAAATTGGGCTGGGAAAGCTCTTCACCCTGGATACAATATACTCTGTCGGCCCCTCGATAAACCAGCTCATCAGCTTCAAGTCCTTCCGGTCCCAGCACAATAGCGATCAGTTCTTCTCCCAGGTCTTCAGCCAGCTGTCTGCCTTTTTGCAAAAGTTCATAGGAGACCGGATGAATCTCCCCTGCGTTTTGTTCAGCATATACAAGCACTCCGCTCAAATCACGACTCATCGTTATAGCCTCCTTTTTTCGGCCAACAGTTCGATAAGTTCATCCAGGCCTTCCTGATAATCATCATCCCAAATTTTGCTATCACGGCTGGTTTCAGGTGGAACAACAATATTTTTCACCTTGGTGTAGGATCCGGAAAGACCTACATCGTCGTCTTCGATATCCAGCTCAGCAAAATCATCAAGCCCCCAGGTTGTTATTTCAGCTTTCTTCGCCTTCATTTTATCCTGCAGAGAGGGCAGCTGTGGAGTGTTTATATCTTTGGTTACAGTGATCATACCGGGAAAATTGACCTGCTGACGGTAGCTGCTCGACCACATATCGGTACAGACTACCAGACCCTCGTCAACAATTTCTTCTATATCCCATACAAAAGCCACATGAGGAATGTCCAAAAATTCAGCTGCCTGAGGACCTACCTGGGCAGTATCTCCATCAACGCTCATCTCCCCGCAGATTACCAGATCAAAATCACCTATTTTTTTGACGGCCTGGGACAGGATAAATGAGGTAGCCCAGGTATCAGCTCCGGCAAAGGAAGTATCGGTCAGCAGAATACCTTCATCGGCTCCGCGGGCTATTGCTTCCTTAAGAGAATCTTCAGCGCTGGGAGGGCCCATACTGATTGCCGTAATATTACCTCCAACTTCTTCCTTCAAATCGACAGCTGTCTGCAGAGCGTTGAGATCGAAAGGGTTAATTTGTGCAGAGGCTGAACTTCTGTCGATAACCCCTCTTTCCCGGTCAAACTTGACTTTTTCCATGTCAGGAACTTCTTTAACTAATACAATTATATCCATCTTTTAAGCCTCCATGATTTGATTTTAAGCTCAGTCGATATCGACAATCCTGTTAGGGCTGAGTACATTGTTAGGATCAAAAGCTTGTTTGAGACTTTTCATTATCTCTATCTCTCTTTCGGTATACTGCATTTTGAGCTGCTTTTTCCTCAGTGCTCCCACTCCGTGCTCCCCTGTTATTGTGCCGCCCAGATCCAGAGCTGCCTGATACATGTCATGTTTTAGCTCTTCGTAATAATCAGGTATCTCATCAACCTCTGGATCTTCCAGCATAATAAATGCATGGAGATTTCCATCGGCAGCATGAGCCATAAGCGGCATATCGGCATCATATTCCTCAGATAGCTCGTCCAATTTGTCCATTAGATCTCCAAGTTCGCTGCGGGGCACGGTTATATCCGGGCAGTCGACAACATCATCTTCAATTGCTGGCAAAAAGTGACTTCTTATTTCCAGCAGTTCTTTCTCTTCTTGAGTGGTGTCCGCCATTAAAGTGTTAATTGAATTGTGCTCCTCACATATATTCTCAATTCCAGCGGCTGATTCAAATAAATCTTCCTCTGAATCCTCGGCCAGAATGACCATCAGATCTCCGGCTCCTTCAGTGGCAGGCCACTCTTTACCCAGGTCCTCAGCAGTTGCAAGGATCTGCTCTCTTTCCACATATTCAATAGCTAGAGGTATTATACCCTCCTGAAGTATTTCTGGAACTGCTCTAAATGCATCATTTCGCTTTTCGAAAGGAATTATTAGTGTAGCACTGTAAGGTGGTTCAGGCTTTAAATCCAGAGTGACTTCGGTGACGATCCCCAGAGTTCCTTCGCTGCCGATCATAAGATGTGACAGATCATAACCAGCATTATTTTTTATCAATTTGCCATCTCTGTTGCCAAAATCCACAATTTCACCCGTGGGAAGAACCGCTTTTAATCCCCTGATCTGATCGCGCATAACACCATCTCTTACAGCTCTAACTCCCCCGGCATTCATGATGGCCATTCCACCTATTTGAGCCCCTTCATCACCAGGATGGAGAGGGAAATAAAGCTTGTCATGTTCCGAAAGCTTTTCGAGTAAGCTTTCAAGTGTGACTCCAGCATCGCAAGTGACGGTCATATTCTGTTCGTCAATCTCTATCTTTTCATTCATTCTCTCCAGTACAATAATAATACTCGGCTCATCAGGTATGGCATTGGCGGAAAGAGCAGTATTACCGCCTTTGGGCAAAACTGGTATTGAATTCTCATTGGCATATTCCATTATTTCAGAAATTTCCTGTGCTTCACAGGGCTTGACTACCACGCAGTCCTCAGCAGGTTCAGGTGCTACCAGGCCGTAACTTTCAATCGTCCACTCTTTGGCATAACTAAAGACTCTTTCCGCATCGGTATCAACCCACTTTTCGCCGACAATATTCATAAGATCATTCACAACTGTCTTTTCCATTTGATTAAAATCCCTCCCTGAAGATTTGGTGGATAAAAATCTTTTGTTGGACTTTATAGATTTTTTTAGCTGAACAAAATAGGTGTATTCAACTTCTATTTTTAAAAACTAGCAGACAATGACCTAAAAAATCGAAAAAACCAAAGATATGATGGTCAGACCATTGCCTATAATAACGATTCAACATTCACGGTAAGAAATCCTGCTTGATTTGTAAATTATTTTTTTAATTAGACAAATTATATTTTTCACAATTTTTTTCGGCTACAAAATTTTAATTTTCATAATATTAAGCTTTAAATTCTAAATAACCTTCAACCTTCTATTTCCCTGCTAATTAGTTTCTCCACGTATTCGAGATGTTCTTCCATTTTTTTCATTGCGCTATCAGAGTCCCCTGCTTTTACAGCTTCAAAAATTTTCCTGTGCTGGACGGTAAATTGATTCATCGTCTCCGGCCTGGAAACCAGTGTAGTTCTTGTATGCTTGATATGAAAATCCATAGCATCCATTATCGAAGTCATTACGTAATAAAGCACGTTATTTTTCCCGGCTTCAGCAATGGTATGATGAAAGTTTTTATCCAGCTTTATGCTCTCTTCTTCAAAACCGCTCATCTCCTCCATCTCTGCGAGATAACCGGCCAGCTGTTCAAGCTCTTCCTCTGTTATTCTCTCCGAGGCAAATTTAACACAATCGACCTCCAGTATTTTTCTCAACTCTAAAAGCTCCTGAGCTATATCATTCTCCAGCATCAAAACCAGAGAAAGAGGCTCAAGCAGATTGCGATCTGCATCGGTTTTAATAAAAGTGCCTTCGCCAGGCCGTGATTCGATCAACCCGATCATCTCCAGGGCGCTAAAAGCTTCCCTGATGGACGCCCTGCTGACATTAAGTTCTTTTTTTAACTCTCTCTCTGAGGGAAGCTTATCACCCCGACTTAACTCCCCCCGATAAATCATCTCTCTTATTTGATTTATTACCTCTTCATAAACTTTATTGGTTTTAATCGGTTCGAATTCCATATAAGTTTCCTCCACTTCAGGACACAGTTCTGAAAAATCAATCCCCTACCTGAGCTAAAACACCATTAATAAATTCTGGAGATTTTTCTGAACCATACTTCTTTGCCAGCTCTACTGCTTCATCTATAGCCACAGCTTTAGGCACTTCCTCATTATGAATAATCTCACAAACTGCAATTCTAAGAATATTCCTATCGACCATAGCTATTCTTTCAAATCTCCATTCGATCAGATGCCGGGATATTTCCCTATCTATACCCTTTAAATTTTGGTTAATCCCAAAAATTATATCCAGATGATAGGCATCACGGGAAACACCTTCGGCGGAGACCGGCAGTTCCTCCAGGTCCTCAGGGAAAAGCTCTTTTTTCAGTTTCTGCTGACTTTCAAGCGCAAATAAATATTGAAGCGCGAGTTCTCTTTCCTGTCGTCTGGTAAGATTTTTCATTTTTTACTAATACACCATCCTGATACTGTTTGTTCTGCTAAATTAGCCTGAGATGATCCTATTCACCAGATCTTTAATATCCCGTTTGAGATCTTCTTTGCTGGCTATCAAAAATCCGCAGGCTGTAAACACAACCAAAATTATTGTGCGTAAAACCCCAAAAGATAGCAGCATAATTGCTATTAAAAGTCCTGCTAATGCTCCCAATAACTCTCTCATATTTTCAGAGATGAGTTCTTTTATTTTATACTTAAAACTTTCCTCATCCATGCCAGCTATCCCTCCCGAGCCTTATGCATTCAAGCTATTGCTCAGCCAAAAAAGCCAGATCCTTCGCTCTCTTCTTCTATTTCTTCTTCATCGCCTGCATCCGAATCCTCGGCTTGATTTTCAAGATCTTTATCTTCAATATTTGTTTTATCCTCATCCTCTCTCTCCTCGGAAGAGAGCTCTTCTGTCGAAGAACTTTCTTCCCGGGGATGATATTCCTCCATCTCCTCTTCAGTTTCAACGTTTTCGATCATCACTTCAACTGAAATAACTTCCGCACCGGTTATATTCCTGAGACGATTTTTGATATTTCTCTGCAGCCGCGAAGTCAGAGAGGGAATATCTCCCTTTTCTGTTACAGAAATAGACAGGCGGGCATAAAGTCCGTCCGGTTTTGAATTCACCTCAGAATCCTTTATATCAACATTATCTTCATCGCCGGCAACCTCTCTGATTATCTTATTCATAGCCTTGAGAGATATACTCACTTCCCCTTCTTCAGAGGAACTTATAAGTGCTGTCCCGGCTCCCTTTTTGAAAAAAGGATATATTGACCAGGCTGCCAGGACAAAAATCACTGAAAATGAAATGCCTGCACTCAAACTTCCATACAGCATCTCCTGCAGCTGAGCTAAAAGCTCTTCTCCAGTTACGGCAAAGCTGAATAAAGCCAGGATGAGGGACAAAACCATTAGTGCGGCCAGAAGCAAAATAAGTATGATCTTATTGACAAAATTCATTCCTCTCCCTCCTCCAACTCCTGTTCTTCAGCAGAAAATTCGACCCCCTGAACATGAACATCGATGTTTATTACCTCCAGGCCCGTCATCCCCTCTACTGATTGTTTAACATTATCCTGTATCTGCCAGGCGACCTCGGGAATAGAAGTTCCATATTTGACGACGATATAAAGGCTTATATCCACCATATCATCATCTATCTCTATTTTTACTCCCCGGGAAAGATCCTTTTTGCCGAGCATATTTTTCAGACTTCCGGCAAAACCACCGCTCATAGAATATATGCCATCAACTTTTACAGCCGACATACCTGCTATAATTCCCACAACTTCATCAGCTATATGCAGCTCACCGATCTCCTCAGATACTTCTATACCTTCATCTACCATGAAGCTCACCTCTCGCTTTTCCCGGTCTTTATATCATTCAAACCGAGAGATAATTATTCAGCTTTTATTTCTTTTACTATCTCATCTTCTTTTTCATATTCTCCTACCACAATCGCCCCTACAGGTTTATCGTCGTCACTTCTGAAAACCCTACAATAGCTCTCCCCGTGTTTGATGATTTCAGATTCAATATTTTCCTTTTCCTCAAGGATACCCAGTGAGGTTACGTTGACTTCAGCAACTTTCAATTTATGGGAAGGCACATAACCTCCGAATTTAGCCTCTGCTCCTGCCATGTTTTTTCCGGCTACTTTGCCCATCTCCATAGAGGGACCCCAGATACCGAAGACACGACCGTTGTATTCAGCAGCATCCCCCGCCGCAAAAACATTTTCAACTGAAGTTTCCATTTTCTCATTTACAATTATTCCCCTGTTAATTTCCATATCCTGATCTTCGCATATCTCTGTATTTGGACGGATTCCGGTGGAAAAAAGAACAAGATCGGCGGGAATTTGTCCGCCTTCTTTAAAAACAACGCTTTCAACACTGTTTTCACCTTTTATTTCTGTGGCAATAGAGCTGAGTTTGAAATTGATGCCGATATTTTTGAGCTTTTCTTCGAGGAGTTTGCCTCCTTTTTCATCGAGCTGACGGTTTAAAATATAATCTGTAGTCTCCACCACGGTGACGTCCAGCCCGGCTCTCTGCAGGTTATAAGCGCTTTCCAGACCGAGAAGTCCCCCTCCTATAACAACAACCTTTTCACACTCAAGAGCGCTGCTGTATATTTCTCGAGCATCATCGGCATCTCTCAGAGTAAAAACTCTGTCGAGATCTGTTCCTTCAACCGGAGGAACAAAAGGTTTAGCACCGCTGGCCAGCAGCAATTTATCGTAATCATATCTGTCCTGTCCAGAATAAACATCTTTGCTGGCAAAATCGATGGATTCGACCTTCTCACCCAGCTGAAGATCTATTCCGTTTTTATGAAACCAATCGATCTCATTTATGACTATGTCATCAATTTTCAAATTTCCCGAAAGATATTGTATAAGTCTGGGTCGATAATAAAAACCGTATTCTTCATCAGTAATCAGGGTAATTTCGCCGCTTTCATCGGCTCGAATAATTTCTTTGGCAGCGGATACACCCGCCACTCCTGATCCTACAATCACGTATTTCAAATGGTATCCCTCCAGTTTTTTTCATGCTTTAAAAAAAACAGAATTTAATTTAAATGTTTGGCCGCTGATATCAAGCTCTTTCCTGATATTCTCCTGTTCTGGTATCTATAACGATCTCTGTTCCCTTTTCTATAAACAATGGCACTTTTAATTTGTAGCCGGTTTCTACTTTAACCTCTTTGGTCCCTCCGGATACAGTATCTCCCTTAACTGCTGGCGGAGCTTCAACAACTTCCAGCGCTACTGTAGTGGGGAGATTTATTTTTATAGGTCTGTCCTCATGAAATAAAACCTGGACTTCTGAGTTTTCCTTCAAAAATTTCAACTCATCCTTTATATCTTCTGTCATAAAATGAGTCTGTTCATAGTTATCGATATCCATAAAAATATGCCTGTCCTCATCCTGATAGAGATATTTCATTTTTCTTTTGTCGATGCGAGCCTGTTCAACCTTTTCTCCCGCTCGAAAGGTTTTGTTGATGACATGACCATCGGTCAAGCTTTTCAGCCTGGTTCTGACGAATGCTCCGCCCCGCCCGGATTTAGAATGCTCAAAATTTTCGACGGTATATATATCATCTTCCAGTTCGATGGTCAACCCTGTGGTGAAGTCATTGGTAGAAATCAATAAGAAAACCTCCTGTTTATACCAAAAATCTTGAATTTAACGATCAATGCTCATTATATCACATCAACCGTATCAAACCCAAAATTTAATAATATCAAAGAGTTATCAGCTCTTTGGTGAAATTATTTAATACTACTGCCCCCTCATCATTGAGTAAAATATCATCTTCTATCCTAACACCCCCAAACCCGGATATATAAATGCCCGGTTCGTCAGTAAAGATCATACCCGGTTTCAAAATAGTATCTGACTGTGATGATAATTTTGGACCTTCATGAACCTCTATTCCCAGTCCATGTCCCAAACCATGTCCAAAGTTATCTCCATAACCCTCCGCTTCGATCAGATCCCGGGCCAGAGCATCTGCTTCACTGCCGCTTAAACCGGGTTTTACCTTTTCGATAACTTCATTATGTGCGGATAAAACCAGATCATATATCTCCCTGTGTTTTTCCAGAGGTTCACCCAGGAATATAGTTCTGGTCATATCGCTGCAGTACCCGCTGTATCTGATGCCAAAATCCAGAGTGACAAATTCACCCTTTTTTAGTTTCTTTTCCGAGGCAACTCCATGAGGCAGGGCTGATCGCTGCCCGGATGCTACGATAAAATCAAATGCTGGCCCCTCTCCCCCTTTTTTTCTCAGTATGTACTCCAATTCTGCGGCTATTCTCTTTTCACTGAGGCCTGGCTCGATAAAATTCAAAATTTCCGAAAAAGCTTCCTCGGTGATCCCGATAGCCTCTTTTATTGTTTCAATTTCTTCTTTCGATTTTACCAGTCTGATCTCGTCCAGATCTTTGTCCAGAGGTATCAGAGCTGTATTTTCCGTCAAATCGTCTATCTTTTTATAATGATAATGATTCAATCTGCGATTCTCAAAACCCAATGAAGTTATTTTTTCCTCCCGGATAACTTCAGCCAGTTGTTCCAGTTTCTTCTGGTTGACCTCAACAATTTCGTAACCCTCTGTCTCTTCTGATGCCTGTTCCGTATAACGGAAATCAGTTATAAAAAAGTTCTTGCCTTCTCTCTGCAGCAGCAGCTGACCGCTGGTCCCGCTGAAACCTGAGAAATAGAACCTGTTGGGAAAAGAAGTGACAAGAACAGCATCCAGCTGCCTGGTCTCCATGACTTTATAGCTTTTTTCAAGTCTTTCTCTCATTGCTCTCCTCCTGAACGTATTATTCTTTTCAGTTCCTGATAGGCCAGCAGATAACTTTCAGCTCCAAATCCCATGATGACACCATCTGCTGCTGCAGCCGTCAAAAATTCTCTTTCATTCCCTCGAGCAGCCGGGTTGCTCAAATGGACTTCAATTATGGGAATGTCAAGCATTTTAAAGCAGTCCAAAAGCGCTATGCTTGTATGGCTGTACGCGGCCGGATTTATTATTATTCCCTGAGCCTTATGCCGGTTTTTCTGCAAAAAATCGACAAGCATTCCTTCTGAATTGCTCTGTTTCCATTCTATATCAAAATTGTCTTCTGCTGCTCTCGCTTCCAGTTCATTTTTGATCTCGCCCGCACTAATACCGCCATATAAATCTCTATCTCTTTTTTCCAGCAGATTGATATTGGGGCCGTTGACCACCAGTATCACAAAATATCATCTCCTTTTCTGAAAATCTTAAACACCTTTTTCTTTTCGGATCTCCTCGTCTTCAGTTAATTACAGGAAGATCCATCTTTTCAAAGTAAATTATGTATGATGGTTTCAGCAACTTTTTCCGGAGAAAATTTTTCGGTTTCTATTTTATACCCCATTCTGTAAAGAGGAAGTCTTCTTTCTAGCAGCATCCTGAGCTCTTTTTCGGGATCATCCGCCTCAAAAAGGAGAGGGCGATCTTCAATATCCATTCTATCGATGAGCTCTCCGGGAGAGGCTGCCAGGTAAAATACTGGACCGCTTCTCAAAAAAATCTTTCTGTTTTTAGGAGAGAGCACTGCTCCTCCCCCGGAAGAAACTACCGCCTTATCTGTTTCCTCATAAAGCTCCCTGACTATTTTTCTCTCCCAGCTTCTAAAAACCCGCTGGCCACCCAGGCTGAATATCTCAGAGATTACATGACCGGTTTTCTCCTCAATGATATCATCTAAATCATAAAAAGGCCAGTTTATCCTGCTGGCGATAATCTTACCCACAGTAGACTTGCCTGAACCCATCATGCCAATCAGAGTAATCTTCATTAAAATCACCCAATCCTGCCTGACATTTTTCCATCCCTAATTTCACCTAATACTAACATTCTTTTTCTGTATCCTTTTTCCTGCAATTTCTCAAAACCGATAAAACCCGAAAACAGCAATCAAAGTTTTCTATCCATACTAAATCTTTGCCCCCGGTACTCGAGCAGATACTCTTTTCTTTCTTCGTCTTCTATTATTGATACCCTGTCTTCCATCTCCCCAGGAGCAATGATAACTTCATCTCTGATCTTTAATACAAAGTGATAGCCTTCATTGTTCTGCAAAAACCCCTGGACTTCGATAAATTCTGGCAGCTCTTCAACCGAGTTGCTGACATCCGTCTGGACTTCAGGAGCGATAAGCCCTGAATTTGCCTGGGCGTAAGAATAAAAACTTTCATTTTCTTTTTGATCTTCGGTATGCTGCTGATCGAGGGGAACAAAATTCTTAGACCGACCATGATCTTCAAAATACGCTTTAATTTTAGCCAGCATATTTTCGCTGGCCCAGACTTCGTTTTCATTATAACCATAATTCAGGGTTGTTCTCACTCTATCTTCTTCCACTTTCTGAAATGTTAGATCAATATCTTCCATAAATCCCGAGTAAGTGATCAAAAGCGGGAGAAAATCCTGCCAAATTTTTTCGTCTGTCTCCTCAAAAGAGAGCAAATAATTTTCTGGTTGAAAGTTGTCTATCTCACTCATGATGAAACCGGCTTCAGCCATTTTGCTGACGAAAAACGATTCGTCCTTTTCGCGCAGATGCTTCTCCCAGCCCTCACTCTTCATCCTTGCCTTTAATCCTCTTATATCGCCGATCGATTCCTGTCCTGACTCAATCCCGGCTCTTAATTCCGCTTTTTGTTCTCTTAAATATTCTCTGTGTGAGGCCAGCCCTGTTATTCTCCATATTAGAATTAAGAATATAAAGAGTGCCAGCATCATAAAGATTATCAGAAATCTGCTCTTTTTATCAACCAATATGTCAACCAATATGATCACCAGCTTTAAATATCAATTCGAAACCCGGTTGGGACCTGTAATCCTTCCTCAACACTGTTGATTCAATGCCTTTTAGCCTCGCTTTTTCTGCTCTGCCAATAATTCTCTGCAGATCCTCTTCGCTGTGGGCTCTACCCTCAATTTTTATCCGGGGATAGGAATAAGTTAAATTGCTCATGCTGCCCAGCCTGTCCAGAGCGTTAACCGATGATTTTATCAGGTTGAAATGTTTATCCGGCTTATTATAATTTTTCAGGACTCTGCGGTATTCAGCCTCTTTAACTTCAAGTTCTTCCCGGCGAACCTGGAGCAGAATTTTCTCACCACGAATTTCTTTAATATCCCGGGAGATCCTAAAAACTAAAAAAACACTCACAGCAACAGCCAGAAGCAAAAATATAACTATTTCTCTTTTACGGCTCATCATTAAAGCCAGTAAAGGATTGACGAAATTTATTTTGTTCTCATTTGATATACTAAATCTCACGATATATCCCTCCTACTGCGGCCAGCAGATGAGGGGAGTTAAGATTGAGAAATTCAGAGGTCATCTTTTCTTTTGCAAATTGAAAGCGGGAAAAAGGAATCTCACACCATCTATAACCTCCGGATAATTGAGGTGTTTTAATAGAAGGATCATCCAGGATTCGCACATAAACTTTACGCGGAGGCTCCCGGCCGATTTCCTGCCTGAAATATTCATCGGCTTCTTTAACAAAATACTCAGGTTCTTCTTTCCGCTTATTTCTTGTTCTGCTTAAATAAAAATATATCTCGTTATTCCCGCCGGCAGAGAGAAAAACTTTATCCTGATAAACTTCCAGAAGAATAATGTTTTCCCGCTGGGAAAGCTCATTTATCAAGGGCCAGATCAAATCTGCTCTGAGAGTGATCTCATGATAACAATCATATATCCTCCACAATATTTTTCTATAACTCTTTATTGTTTCTTTTTTTACTGCTGCCAGATGTAAACTGATCTTCTTTGCATCTTTATTGATCACTGAATAATCAACCATAGCATCATTGAGTCTGTATTCGGTCATCCTTTCAGCTTCTACATCAAGATAATCTCTGGTTTCACTGCGGGACAGCACCGGCATCTGAAAAAATTTGCTGCTGGAGGATTCCTCGGGAAGCACGGCGATGATCCGGTTGATTTTTTCCTGACTTTTGTTTTTGAGCATTTTCAATCTGTCGGATACATCTTCAGCCCTGAATGCTTTCTCCTCTGCAGCCCCTTTAGAAAGTTTTTCAAGAAAAAATTCCTTGACTACAAGTTTATTTTTTCTGTTCTTAAAAGCTGTCACCTTCAAAATTTCTTTCCGGCCAAAGAATATAAAACAGGTGTTTTTTCTGGAGAACATAGTATCCCCTCACTTTTTTTATTGCTCGAAATAATAGTCTAAGTTCCTGCTCATATCTTTATCGATCCTGTCGACCTGCAGAGAAAATATGCCCCGGCCTTCTTTTTCGCTCTCCATTTCTAAATTAATATCGACTGAAAAAATATTTTCCTCGTTTTCATTTTTGACTTTATATATATCTGTGAACCCATCTGCTCCTCGGTCCTGAGAAAGTTCGAATATTACCGGCGCAGCATAAATTCCTGAATGAATGACAGATTCCATTTTAATTTCATCTATAAGAAGATCATCTCTTCTGACCTGCCAGATATACCTTGAGATCTGCAGGCTCAAAATCAGGCTTAAAACCGTCAACAATACCAGAACATATAACGAGAGAAATCCTTTTTCTCCACAAAATATACTGCCAACTAGAGATTCGGAGTTTGAAATGTTTTCCTTCTCCATATCAAAGATTTTTCACCTCCTCCTGATCTGATGATTTTTACTAAAACGTATTTTGAGCTTTTTTCTGTTCCAGCTTTAAATGACACCTTCTCAACCTGATTCAAAAGTGAATCTCTTCTGGTGTAATTAATTTCACCGTTTCCCCCGCCTTCTGTTTCCTTTTTTTCCCGGCTAAACCATAAATCATCTCCCTGAAAGCTGTATTTTCTCCATTCCAGATCCTCTCCTTCCTTGGTTATTTTCATCTCTAAAATCGAATTTTTTGAATCGTCAAGTCTGACATCCTCAGCTCTGGCCATATCTCTGGTTAGGCGCAGACCTACTAGATTGAGGTCATGCTTTAAAATGGTATCGTCGTTTTTTACTTTCAAATTTTCCAGACCTGTTCTCAAAATGCCCAGGCTCATTACCAGAAGAAAAGACATAGAGGTCAGCACCAGCATAAATTCGATCAGGGTAAAACCTTCTTTTTTACGAAATAATCTCAAATATTTTATAGGATTTATTTTTTAACCCCCCCAAGTCCTCCTAACAATCCTCCTCGTTCTATAAAGGTAAAATACAGGCTGTTATTATCGGAATCTGTTATGGTGAAGACGTAAATATCGATTAAAAACGAGATATCTTCAGCGCTGGTTATCGTCCAATTTTTTATATATTCAGGATGGTTGTCTCCGGAAATATTATTCGTTTCCAGAAGTTGAGCCAGTTTTAATTCCTGTCTCAGAAGAGACAGCAGCTTATCACCTTCAGGAGCGGCAAGGTTATGGACGATTTCCTGAGAAATTTCCTGAGCTGTCAGATAAAAATCCATTTTTCTTTCCCTTCTTTCCTGTCTTTGCTCGACAGCGAGGGAAATGGAGAGATAGCTGGCCGAAATAATTCCGAGAAGCGTCATCGCTATTATAACTTCCATGAGAGTAAAGCCTCTTGCTTTATTCCAGCCTGATGCGTCCTCTGTTATTGACCACAATTTTTTCAACGCTCTCACCCACCTCCCATTCAAGAGTGCCGCTGCGAGAATTGCCGGAGGCCGCAAATTGAAAAGGAACCAGCCAGTCATCATCTGAAAATCCCGGAAATTTGACCTCTCCGCTTATACTAACCTGCCTGTCAGCATGAGAATGGGAGCTGTCGATTTTTCTCGGGTAGACTTTTACCGCTGGCCTTTCTTCTCTTTGAATTTCATCAGTCGACTTCTCGAGAACAACTTCAATGCCAGTACCGCTCAAATAAGCCTCGCTGCGAGCATAATGTACTACCTGCAGCAGATCCGAGCGAATGCGATTTCTTAAAATCATATTTTCAACCAGGTAAAAATCCGGACTCAGAAAAGAAGAGCTCACCAGCAGAATCAGGGTCAGAAGCAGCAGAAGTTCAAAAATTTTCATCATTATCACCACACTGATAATTCAACTCTTTTAAAATTTTAATCATCCAGGTCAAATTCATCAGTTGAACTTTTGTATCTCAGCTTTTTCTCGCCGATTTCTTCTTGATGTGTCAGGATATAATTCTCATCATCTTCACTCTCCCAGGCAAACTCTATATCATCCATCGAATCCAAAAATTCAAAGTCCGCACCTTCAGAGAAATCACTGTCTTTTCTTAATTCCCAATAATTTCTGTCCGTCAATACAGCCTCAATATCAGCCCGGGCCTGCTGTAGCTCCATCTTGATGCCGGTAACTTCTGCTGTTTCGATAACTCCTGTAAGGTTGGGCAGACTGACCGACATTAAAATGCCCAGGACTGCTATTACCACCAGCATCTCCAGAAGTGTAAATCCCGAATTACCTTCTGCACCTTTAAAAAAAGCGTTTTTCATCTCTTTCATCTCCCTCTTTTTATTTTTAATTTTTGACGGCGGGACAGAACGAAAATTAAATTCCGGCAAAACTACCGTATAACTCCCAGAGCGGGGCCAGCAAAACGACTGCCAGCAGTCCCACCATAACAGCCAGTATCAAAATAAGAGCTGGTTCAAGCGAAACGCTGAATCTGTCCATATACCCTTTTTCTTTTCTACGGCAGTATTGTGCACAAAATGATACCGCTTTCAAAAAGCTGCCTGTTCTCTCACCCCCCAGCAAAATTTCCTGTAAATTTTCTGGTATCGGCAGCCACCTGTTTAAAGATTCTGCCAGGGATCTGCCTGAATTAAGATCGGCAATTATTTCTTCGCCTTTTTTAATATAAAAGTCGTTTTCTGTAACCTCGGCTGACTGTCTGATCGACTCCGTTATCTCAGTCCCCGATTCCAGGGATAATAAAAGAGAATCGAAGAAAGCTCCCAAAAGCCTGAAGCGGATAAAAGAGGAGAGCACCGGCATTTTATCAAAAAGTATATAAGAAGTTTTTGTGCCCAGGAATTTTCTTTTTAGCAAAATTCCTGCTGCCCAGATCAAAAAGATTAAAAGTATTATTACCGGCAGAGTTAAAAAATCATTCAAGCTTAAAAATAATTTTGTCAAATAAGGCATTTCCAGCGACATGTCCTGATAGACACCTATCAATGCGGGCAAAAAGAAATTCAAGCTAATAAAAATCATCAGCATAAAAAACATCATGGTGAACATCGGATAGTAAATTTTTTTGATCAGCTCCCGGCGGTAATCAGCTCTTTTTTTGTAATAATTTTTTAAATTCTTGAGCGTTTGAGTGAGACGGCCTCTGCGCGATGCCATTTGAAACATTTTTATGAAAAATTCGGGCAGATCACCGCTGCATCTCGTCACCGCTTTTTCCGGGGAAATCCCCTTATTTAAATCATCTGTCATAAACTCCAGGGAAGTCTTTAAATTTTTATCGAATTTATCCTGAAGAGAAAAATCTAAAGCCTGCGAAAGGGTGTAACCACCTTTGAGATACATATACCACTGCTCGATTAAATTTATTAGTTCTTCATACTCGCGGTTTTTCATCTCAACACCCTTTCAACCTCTTCAATTTCGACCAGGCCGGCTTCTGCTTTCTGGCAGCCATCTTCTAAAAGTGTACAGGTTTCTTTATTCTCTCTGATATTCTCCAGTTTTTTTCTATCATGACTGTTCATGATGGCCTGCCGATAAATGCGATCAATGTAAATAACTTCTTGAATGGCTGTCCTGCCCCTAAAGCCGCTCTCGAAGCAGACCTCACAACCTTCTCCCTCACATTTTTCGCAGGTTTTGCGCAGCAACCTTTGAGAGACTATACCCAGCAGAGTTTCAGCAGTCAGATAGGAAGGAATTCCCATTTCTCTAAGCCTGATAATCGTTCCCAGAGCATCGAATGTATGTATTGTCGTTAACACCAGATGTCCGGTTAAAGCAGCTCTAACTGCCATTCTAGCGGTTTCAATATCCCTGATCTCGCCCACCATGATGATATCCGGATCCTGTCTGAGTCCGGCTCTTAATTTTTCAGCAAAACTTCCTCCTTCCTCAGAGTTAACCTGAATCTGACTGACCCCTTCCAGATATATTTCCACCGGGTCCTCAAGAGTAATTATATTTATCTCCTCGCGTCTAATCCTGTCCAGACAGGCAAAGAGAGTTGTTGTTTTCCCGCTTCCAGTAGGGCCACAGACAAATATTATACCCTGATTTGAGGAAATCATTTTCTCCAGCAATAATTCATTTTCTTTTCTAAAGCCGAGCTCGGTTAATCTCATCAACTTCTCCTCACCGATCAGCCTTCTTAAAACAGCCTTCTCACCTCGCACAGTCGGAATTATCGAAACTCTGAACTCGCAATCTCTTTGTCTGTCCCAGGAGGGCTGCCAGCGAAGCACCCCCTCCTGAACTTTTCTGCTCTCAGTTATATCAAGCCCGGATAAAACTTTTAATCTCGATATAAGATTCTGCAGTTTATCATCCGTGAGAGTCGATACAGTCTCCAGCAGCCCATCCCGGCGAAATCTTATTCTACCTCTGCCGTCGAGAGGTTCGAAATGTATGTCGCTGATATCAAAATCTATACATCTTTTGATGAGGCTCTGCAGCAGCTTTTCGACTGTCACCTGACTGCCGGCAATGCTTAAACTATTCATATTTATTTGCCTCCCGATGAAATAAATTCCAAATATGGTTCTTTATAGTTATTCGCCGGCAGTAAATAATTTCCTGCAATAAAATTACATTTTTTTCTTCTAAAGCAATAAAAAAGCTCCAGCGGTTAAGCTGGAGTGATAGCACGGGAGATAAATTTTGGATCTTTTTGTCTTCAGTTATTGAATAGGTGTGTAAAAAACCTCATTTAGTTGTACTGAAAGATATAAAGCTGCGTTCACAATGAAATTTTTCCTCGGTATAAGTTTAGTTTTCGGCCAAAAAATTGCGCTCTCTTCGCGAAATCTCTTCCTTGAGCACACGCTCAGTCCGGCACATCCTGAGCCGGGGACACTATTTTTTGGCCAGGGACTTAACCTGAGTTTCGAAAAATTTCGAGTATCACTTTGCTTTATATCTTCCAACCATTATTGTCATGATGGTGATCTTATGCGATATATATCAACTGATAACAAGAAGCTCCTAAATTTTAAAGGTCAGGCTTTGGCTCTCACATGGTTATAAATCTTTTTTCAGGTATGATATCCAGATCAAATTCCGTCGGCTCAAACCAGATTTCATGAGCTGCTTCTGCCTGGTATACAAGCATTCGGGTGCCATTTTCTCTTGCTGCCCCCTTTTTTTCGGCCAGTTTCAGAAGTTTTGAAGGAGGAGAGGAATAAGATAGATCAAAAATTTTGTGATCTGCTGTTATACCTTTTGCTCCCGGAAACATTTCATCCTGCCAGCCCAGGGGGGTTGCATCAATGACGAGTTCAATTTCTGAAAGCAAATCCAGTACATCATCACGTTTCAGGGGGATTATAGCGGAGTTTATCCTTTTGCTGTCAATAATATCCTCCACCAAAGTTTCCGCTCTGCTTAATGTCCTATTGGCTATAGTTATATTGATACTTTCAAAAAAAGAAGTATTTAAAGCCATCGCCACAGATCTGGCAGCTCCACCGGCTCCCACAAGCAGTACGCTCAAATCTTTTTTCTCCCGGGAAAACCATTCAATTAAGAGCTTTTTTATGGCAAGAAAATCCGTGTTATAGCCAGCGGCAAAATCATCTTCAATTTTTACTGTATTTACAGCTCCAATTTTTTCCGCACTTTCATCGATCTGATCCAGCATGGGCAAAATATCGATCTTAAAGGGATAGGTTAAATTTATTCCCCGAAAAGATAAAGTCTTAATCGCCTCAAAAGCCCGGGAAAGCTGAGGTGGTTCCAGAGAAAAATCCTTATAAACTGCCGGCAAATTAATCTTTTCATAAACTTTATTATGCATAGCCGGGGATAGACTGACTTCTGTATCTGTGCCAAAAAGACCGGTCAAATATTCAGGACGATATAATCTTTGCTGCTGGCAGCCGCTTTCTGGGTTATTAGACATCATTGGTTATCTCCTCAAGTCTTTGCCTGTCTCTGATCACGATGTGTTTATCTTCAATAGTGATGAGCTCCTGATCGATCAATTTGTTGATAGTTTTGGTAACTGTAACCCGGCTGACGCCCAGAAGATTTGCTATTTCCTGATGAGTCAGGACCAGATCTATTATTGTTCTGCCATTATCTTTCCGACCAAAATTTTCTCCAAACCTCAGCAAAAGATTGGCCATTCTTTCCGTAGCATCATGAAATACCAGATCTCTAACCTCGCTGGTGAGAAGTCTGGTTTTTTTGGAAAGCGATTCTATAATTTTAAGAGCCAGACGCGGCTTGTCTATGATCATATTTTCGAGCCTGTCATAGGGTAGAGTTAAAAGACGGGCATTTTTCTGAACTTCTGCGGTAACCGGATGGGGATTATGATCAAAAAGCGAAATTTCCCCGAATAGATCTCCTTCCTGGAGAATTGTCAAAACCTTTTCCTTCCCCTCAGGAGAAAGCATGGTCAATTTCACCCGTCCTCTTACGAGCAGGTATAGATTTTTGCTATCGTCCTTTTCAAAAAAAATTATCTCCCCCTGCGAATAACTTTTGACATGGCTGTTTTCACAGATCATTTTTATCTCTTCTCGATCCAGCCTGGAAAAAACCGCAAGATCTTTAAGGCAATCTTCAGTCGCTTTCATTTTGGGCCTCCCCATTATGACATTTTTGGCAGTAACCATAAAACTTTATAAAATGATTCACTGAAAAGAAATCATATTCATCTTCCAGTCTGGTTTCAAAATCTTCCAGATCTTCATCATTAAATTCTATTATCTTTTCACAATTTAAACAGATCATGTGATGATGATGACTGTGAGATTCCAGCAGTTCATAATATTTATGATCGCTGTCAAAATCCAGTCGGTGAATAAATCCCAGCTCACAGAATAATTCCAGATTGCGATAAACAGTGGCAAGTCCTAGATCGGAGTTAATCTGCTGAACTTTTTTGTGAAGCTTTTCAGCCGTGAAATGACGATCACTGTATTTTAAAAGCGTTTTGAGTATATCCCGACGCTGGGGGGTCAGTTTATAATTTTCTGCTCTCAATTTTTTGATAAACTCATCCAGTTCAGCCCCTTCTTCATCCTGGGGAAAGTTCATAAAAATCAGCTCCTAAGATAGTATAAGTGTTCTAAAAAAATAACTAAAATGTAATAATTTGAACAGTCTTATTGACTTGTCTGGCAAAAAGTTATATAATATTTTTGAAATATGCTGTCGAATATTGCAAATTAAAAAGGGAGGTAAATGATGAAAGCAACTGGAATAGTCAGAAAAGTTGATGAACTGGGCAGAATGGTGATTCCAATAGAGTTAAGAAATACCATGGACATCAAAGAAAAGGATCCTATCGAAATTTATGTAGAAGATGACAGCATTATATTAAAAAAATACGAGCCCGACTGCACGTTTTGCGGCAGCACGGAAAACACTGTAGAAGTAAAAGAAAGAATTATATGTGAAGATTGCCTGGAAGATCTCAGTCAGGAAAATCAGGAGGATTAGCGCAAAAAGTAAGCTATAACTTACACAAATCGCGATATAAGTTAATTAATTTTAAGATAAATTTTTATAAACAGCACCCCGGTCGGGGTGCTGTTTAATATTTTACCAGATCACATACAACTATCGAGCGAATACGTGACCACCTATTCTTTGAACTATCGGTCTTTGGGATATCCAGGCCAGATTGGTGGCCACCTCAGGATTGTAAAAGAAATATGACTGTCTGCTGGGATCATATCCCGTCAGAGCAGCTCGGGCCGCATCTATGGATTCCTGGTTCGGGTTAAGATCGGCCTGTCCGTCCATCAAAGAGCTGAATTGGCCATCCTCACTGATGACATCCTGAATATTATCGGGAAACCTATGATCTTCCACACGATTTACAATCACCGCCCCGACGGCTACCATACCTCTGAAGTCTTCTCCCCGGGCTTCTCCGTGTATAATTCTGGCCAGGGTCATAAGCTCGCTCCGGGACACACTGTATTTGCTGGCGAGTTTGTTACTGCTCAGGCTTTTTTGAATGGTTATGTCCAGTCTGCCATCCGTAACCAGATTATAATTATCCTGAAATCGTTTAACAGCCTCTTCAGTTCTGAGCCCGTAAAGCCCATCTATAGAACCATCATAATAGCCCCTATCAGCCAGCTCTCGCTGGAGCAGAGCCAGGTCCGCCCCTTCATCACCGGGAGCGAGTTCTCTTTCTCCAGGGCGAAGGTTGTAACTTCCCAGAACTTCTTCATCAGCGCTAATCAACATTGTCAGGGCCAAAAACATAACTATCATGCCTATTTTCCATATTTCACTGCCGTTCATCATTATCACCTCATTCTTTTGCAGTGCTCTCTGCAGTCAGTTATTATCGAATAAAACTCTCCAGCCAGCGCAGACCTTTAGTGACAATAAAATCGCGCTCGGTCAGCGGTTCGACCAGAATCGTATAAAAGCCGGCCAGATTACCACCCAGAATATCAGTGAATATTTGATCCCCGATAATCACCATATTTTTTTTGGGGATATCAAATTCATTCTGTACTCTTAATAGGTTTTTTCTTAAAGGTTTTAAAGACATACCGTATACAGGGAATCCAAATTCTTCGGCTAAATATTCTGTGCGTTCTGTTGCCGTATTCGAAACGAAAGAAATTTTATACCCCATTTCATCCGCTTTATTGATCCATGTCTTAATTCTGCCTGGAATATCCTGACAGGAGTACGGCATAACTGTGTTGTCAATATCAATTACCATACCAAAAAGATTCCGGTCGCTGAAATAATCAAGGTCTATATCGGAAATGTGTTCAAATCTGTCATCTGGCTTTAACAATTCTAACATGTAATTAGTCCCGCCTCAAGTATTCTGCATATTTTAGCCGCAGTATGACGATAAATTTTTTGCAATTTAAGGATTTTCTTCTCTTCAGCTGGTAAATAGGTGTGCTAAAAAATTTCGAGTATCACTTTGCTTTATATCTTCCAGCCATTATTGTCATAATAATGATCTTATACGATATCTATAAAACTGATAACAGGAAGAAATTTATTTAATTATTCCAGCTCCAGTTCATCTTTTTTTATTTCTACTGGAAATCTGGACTGCAGGTCCTGCAAAATTTCTCTGGCAATTTTATGAGTTCCAGGGGTTACATCAAGCTTTATGATGCCTTCCTCACCTTCATCAAGGGTCATCATGGCAATACCTTCATAAGATTTGAATATCATATCCACAAAAACAAGCTCTTCCTGAGGAACTCTGGCGATTATGCGATAGGTATCATCCGGCGGGATGAAATCTTCCTCTTTATTCATCTTTTTCTCTCCTGATAATATAATTTTCTCCCACTTCATGGTCCACCCTTAGTTTTACCAGGCTCTCCGGATGGGGAGCAACCTCTATTCGGCTGCCCTGATTATCATACAATTCCTCCACGTTCTGTTTGAAGACCTGGCATCCAGGCCCGAAGATTTCCAGTTCATCACCGACAGATATTTTATTCTTAACTTTGACAATAGCAGTTTTGGTGTCTGGAAGATAGCCCCTGATCAGGCCTAAGTATCGATAATCTCTTATATAACTGGAGTTTTTATAATTTTGAGCTTCTGTTCCCGGGCTGCCCTCAAAAAAGCCGCTGGTATAGGGGCGATGGCTTATTTTGTTCAATTCTTTCTGCCATTTTTCTTTGATTGCGAATTCTTCCGGTGAATCAGCAAATTTATCCAGAGCGGTTCTGTAAACCGAAGTTACCGCAGCCACATAATGGACGCTTTTCATGCGTCCTTCAATTTTTAAAGCATCAACTCCCAGATTGACCAGTTCGGGAATTCTGTTCAAAAGATTGAGGTCTTTGGAGTTCATTATATAGGTGCCGCCTTCATCTTCTTCTATAGGATAAGATTCCTCCGGCCTGTTCTCCTCCACCAGATTATACTTCCAGCGGCAGGGCTGGGCGCAGGCTCCTCGATTTGCATCTCTGCCGGTCATATAATTGCTGAGCAAACATCTCCCGGAATAAGATATGCACATAGATCCATGAACAAACATTTCCAGTTCAGCTTCTGTCATCTCATCTATATATTCGATCTCGCCCCGGGAAAGCTCGCGGGCCAGTATGACTCTTTCAATCCCCCGATTTTCCCAGAACTTTACACTCGCCCAGTTAACGGTATTGGCCTGGGTGCTCAGGTGAATGGGGAGCTGAAGATTCTCACGCTCGATAAGATAAAGCACTCCCGGATCGGAAACTATCACTGCATCTACTCCAATTTCCTCAAGAAATTGTAAATACTCGAGCATACTTTTTAATTCCATATTGTGAGGAATGATGTTCATAGTAACATAGATCGAGCTGCCCCTCTGACGGGTATAATCTATAGCTTCATGCATTTCTTCGCGACTGAGATTTTCAGCCCCCGCCCTCAGGCCAAATTCTTTGCCTCCACAATAAACAGCATCGGCTCCATAATCCAGGGCAACTTTTAGTTTTTTGAGATTTCCAGCCGGTGCCAGCAATTCTGGCAGTACCATAAAAAATCCTCCCGTCAACTGAGCATTTATTTAATCTGTCACATCAATCCAAAAGCTTTCTCTGTCTTTGCAGATGTTCCTGATAGGATTTGGTAAATTCATGGCTTCCATCTCCCCTGGCAAAAAAGAAAAGATAGTCATTTTTATCCGGTTCGATGGCAGCCTTGATAGCTTCATCTCCGGGACTGGCAATAGGACCGGGCGGCAGTCCGGGATAGAGATAGGTATTATAGGGCGAATCCACCTCTAAATCGCTGTACAGCAGGCGCTCTTTTCTCTCCGTGAGGGCATACTGCACTGTGGCATCTATCTGCAGGCGCATATTATCTTTTAACCTGTTGAGAATGACACCGGCTATTACTGGTTTTTCTTCCGGCAGAACAGCTTCTTTCTCAATCAGAGAGGCCAGAACCACAACTTCCCGAATTGTCCAGTTTTCCTGAAAATCCATCCAGGACTCCTTAAAATCATCGCGTTCATAGATAAAACTCTCAATTTCATCCAGCCACTTTTCCTCGAATCTGTCCAGCATCGTATCGATTAAATCGCCGGGATCGATATCATAGGGGACCAGGTAAGTCGTGGGATAAAGAAAGCCCTCGATTCTGTACTGGAGACTATCAGAATCCGGCAGATAATTTCTGCCGTCTGCTGATCTCCGGGCCTCCTGCAAAAATTCATCTTCAGTCAATTTTAAATTGGAAGCTGCCCGGCTGGCTATTTCCTCCACGGTGCTGCCTTCCGGCACAGCCAGCCGCTCTGTGTAGACCCGGCCCTGACCTATTTTTTCAACAATCTCGTCGACTTTCTGGTTTCGGGAAAATTTATATAAACCGGCCTGCATATTTCGATCCATTTCATGCAGGCGGGCGTAAATTTTGAAAAGATGACGGGATCTTATAACGCCTTCATCGAATAATTTATCGGCAATCTCCTCAAGAGAAGACCCAGCAGAGACTTCAACCCTTCTCTCCTCAGCAGATTTTTCCTGCCATTCTTCTGCAGGTCGGCGGTGATGATCAAACCATAAATACAGAGAAGCCGTCATAAGTAAAATTAAAAAAATTATACCGGCTTTTTTCATCTCCCTGGCCTCCCGGGTGTTTTACTCAGTTTCTTCCTCAGCGTAATAATTCTTGCAGACCTCTTCAAATTCTTCATCATCATCGATGATAGTCAATACTTCCTCGTCTCCTTTATCAATTATTTTCATAATCAGGGCTGTTTCTTCTTCCTCAACTTCCCCTTCTTCAGCTTCGGCGGGCGAAAGAATACAGTAAGCTTCACCTTGCAAATTGAATTTATCCTGAAAGTAAAATCTTTTGTGTTCCTCTTCATATTCTATCACCAGCTCTTTATTATCAGGATCATACCAGTACCTGCCTTCATCAATTTCCACAGCTTTTTCCTCCTTAATTAATCGATGCTTTCCAGATATTTTCTCAAAATTAAAGAGGCAGCCAGCTTATCCCTTTTTCTTTTCCTTGCCGCCCGGGATAAATCTGCTTTTAATAAGACCTTTTCGATCTCAGCGCTGGTCAACCTCTCATCCATCAGTATAACCGGAAGATGTAGATTTTCCCTCAGATCATCGACAAATTTTTCAGTTATTTCAGCCCGCTCGCCCCGACCTCCATCCATATGCAGAGGAAGTCCTACAACAATTTTCTCGATATCATGTTTCTCCACGATATCAGTCAATTCTTCGAGCACTTCTTCCAGGCAGCTGTTTTCTATTGTCCTCAAAGGCAGCGAAGTGAGGTGGAGCTCATCGCTTACAGCCACCCCTATTCTCGCATCACCATAGTCAAGTCCCAAAATACTCACTCAGATTAAGCATCCTTTCAATTTATTTATTCTAATAACTCATTATAACCTTCACCGCTGGCGTTTGCAAACACAATTTTCCCAAAAATAAGTCCCGGCCTTCCGGCCGGGTAATTAGAATATTTTTTAAGTCAATCCTCTCCAAGATAGCTGCTGATAAGTTCCTCCAAAAGCTCATCTCTGTCTATTGTCCTGATCATAGTCCGGGCGCTCTGATGGCTGGTGATATAAGCGGGATCTCCGGAAATCAAATAACCAACTATTTGATTAACGGGATTATAACCTTTGTCCTCCAGAGCTTCGTAGACTTTTTCCAGCACATAACCAGCCTCATTCATCTCTTCGCTCAGGTCATAATCGAACTTTACAGTTTCATCACCTATATCGTTCTTTTGCTTGTTCATGATCAACACCCTCGCAATTTTTTGCAGGCACTTTTTTTTAAGCCAGGTTATAAATTCTCCTCGACAAGTCTGCGGGCGGCAGCAAAAGCTCTATCAATATTTTCAGGATTGCTGCCGCCGGCCTGTGCCATATCCGGCCTTCCGCCTCCACCGCCTCCGACTTCAGCGGCGATTTCACCGATCATATCTCCAGCATCAAATCCTGATTCAACCAGTTGTGAACCTGCACGAGCTATCAAAAAAACACTTTCCTCCCCTGTGCTGGCCAGAAGAATAAAACCATTATCCAGATGTTCTATCAACTCATCGCTAAGAATTCTCAAAGTTTCTCTGTCAGTCCTCTGAAGATTTTCCATGATTATATCCACGCCGTCAACCTTTTCTTTTCTATTTAACAGTTCTTCGGCTTTTTGAGAGGCCAGCCTATCCTGAAGCGATTCGACCTTCTGTTCCAGCTCTTCTTGCTCTTCTTTTAGATATTTGACGGCATCTAACAATGAATTTTCATCAGAATTTAACTCCCCGGCCAGTTCATCAATTCTGTTCTGCTGCCGGCGCAGATAATTGAGTGAATTTGTGCCGGTAGTCGCTTCAATTCTGCGAATTCCAGCTGCTATGCTGCTCTCGTCAATAATTTTAAAAAGACCAATTTCTCCCGTGGCCTGAACATGGGTTCCCCCGCAGAGTTCCAGACTGAAATCATCGATCTCAATAACCCTCACCTCTTCACCATACTCTTCTTCAAAAAGCGCCTGCGCTCCTCCTTCTTTGGCTTCTTTAACCGAGGTAATGCGGGATTCAACTTCTCTGTTTCTCAATATTTCAGCATTGACACGATCTTCAATCTCTGCGATTTCTTCCTCCTCCAGGCTGCCAAAATGGGTGAAGTCAAATCTCAATCTATCGGGAGCAACCAGCGAGCCGGACTGTGTGACGTGATCGCCCAGAACTTCCATGAGTGCCTGATGCAGCAGGTGCGTGGCAGTATGATTTCTGGCCGTCGCCCGTCTCAGAGTCGAATCAACTTCCAGCTTTACTTCTATATCGGCTGTAAGCTCCCCCTCTTTGACTTTTACCTGATGAACCGGCAGCCCCAGAAAATCCCTGACATCATTGACTTCAACTTCCAGATCATCATCGAATATCGATCCCTTATCTCCTACCTGACCACCGGATTCAGCATAAAAGGGCGTCACATCAAGAATAACTTCCCCCTCTTCTCCAGCCGACAAATTTTCCACCTCTTCGCCATCCTGGATCAAAGCTATAATTTCAGCCTTCTGTTCCAGTTTTTCATAGCCGACAAATTCAGGCTTATTCTCCATATTTTCCAGTATTTCTTCGTAAATTTCTACTTCGCCGCCGGCAAAACCGCCTTCCGTGCGGGCCTGTCTGGCTCTCTGGCGCTGTTCTTTCATGGCCTCCTCAAAACCTTTTTCATCAACCTCAAGACCTTTTTCGCTCAGTATATCACGGGTGATGTCCAGAGGAAAGCCATAGGTATCATAAAGTTCAAAAGCTCTTTTTCCGCTCATGGTGGGTCGATTTTCAGATTCCATCTCTTCGATTTGATCTTCCAGTATATCCAGACCATCTTCCAGAGTTCGCAGAAAGCTTCTTTCTTCTGATTTTACAACCTCTTCTATGAAATCCTTTCTCTGACCGATCTCCGGATAACCGCCCGACATAACGTCAATTACTTCCTCTACCAGCGTGTAAAGAAAAGGTTCAGAATAACCAAGATCTCTGCCATATCGAGAGGCTCTTCTCAGAAGTCTGCGCAGCACATAACCTCTGCCCTCATTGGAAGGAATTACACCGTCAAAAACTGCCATGGTGACGCCGCGTATATGATCGGAGATCACACGGAGTGCAGTCTTGATCTCCTCTTTTTCATCATAACTGCAGCCGGTCTGTTTTTCCACTTCCCGGATTATTGGAAACATGATATCAATTTCGAAATTGGAATCGACCCCCTGCAGCACGGAGGCGGTCCTTTCAAGTCCCATGCCGGTATCTATATTTTTTTGAGGAAGTTCGACGTACTCACCTGCCTCGGTATAATCATACTGAGTGAAAACCAGATTCCACAGTTCCAGAAAACGATCCCCTTCTCTTTCCAGCACCTCATCGCTGAGTTCGTCAACAGGCTCTAGACCGTATTCTTTACCCCTATCCAGATGTATTTCCGAGCAGGGGCCGCAGGGACCGGTGCCTATCTGCCAGAAGTTTTCATCCATTCCCCTCCTGATAATTTTTTCAGGAGGAACGCCTATATCATCATGCCAGATATCGAATGACTGGTCGTCTTCGTGAAAAATAGTTATGATCAGGTCTTCTTCAGGAAACTGGAGAACTTCAGTAACGTATTCCCAGGACCATTCTATAGCTTTTTGCTTAAAATAATTGCCGAAGGAGAAGTTTCCGAGCATTTCAAAGAAAGTTTGGTGACGGGCTGTTTTTCCCACATTTTCAATATCGTTGGTTCTGATGCATTTCTGAGAAGTCACCATTCTCTCCCGGGGAGGGTCCTCGCTCCCGCTAAAATAAGGCTTTAACGGCGTCATACCTGCATTTATCCAGAGCAGGGATGGATCATTTTTGGGGACGAGCGGTGCACTTTTGCGGGCCAAATGACCCTTGCTTTCAAAGAACTCTATAAAAGACTGTCTGAGATCATCTGCCTTCATTATCGATCCTCCCTTAATATTTTAGCAAATCTCTTTTTGCCTACTTTTAAGATTGTGCCATGTTCTACATCCAGATCATAATCGGCCGTTTCAATTTTGTGTTCATCAAGGCTTACAGCCCCCTGATCTATCAACCTCATGGCTTCGCTGTTGCTATCAGCAAAACCCGCCCTGGTGATCAAATCTACAATCCATATCTCATCGTTCTCATCCAGATCTTCAGAGCTTATTTTGATCTCCGGTAAATCTTCGGGAATTCCACCTTCCAGAAATACTTTATCAAATTCTTCTGCTGCCTCTTCAGCTTTAACTTCGTCATAAAAGCGTTCAACCAAATTATGAGCCAGTTCTCTTTTGATATCTCTGGGATTTTCCTCCCCTTTATCCAGCCTATCTTCCAGCTCTTTCAATTCGTCCGGGTCGACATCTGTCAGCAATTCAAAATAACGATATATCAAATGATCCGGAAGAGACATCGCTTTGCCGAACATATCAGCGGGTTTTTCTTCTATACCTATATAATTATCAAGGCTTTTGCTCATTTTATCTTCTCCATCAAGCCCCTCCAGCAGCGGCATCATAACCAGTATCTGCGGTTTTTGACCGAATTCTTTTTGCAATTTCCTGCCGACCAGCAGATTAAACTTCTGATCGGTCCCTCCCAGCTCAATGTCCGCTTCCAGAGCTACTGAATCATACCCCTGCATAAGCGGATAGAGAAATTCATGGATTGAAATCGGCTGGTTGCTCTCCATCCTCCGGGCAAAATCTTCCCTTTCCAGCATTCTGGCCACTGTATAGCGCGAAGAAATATTTATAACATCTGTAGCATCTAGCTCACCCAGCCAGCTGCTGTTAAAATGAAGTCTGGTCTTTTCAGGATCCAGAATTCGTGAAAATTGTTCTTCATAAGTTTGAGCATTCTTTTGAACTTCTTCTTCGGTCAGCTGGCTTCTGGTCTGAGATTTACCGCTGGGATCTCCTATCATGCCGGTAAAATCACCTATTATCAGGTGAACTTCATGACCAAAATCCTGAAATTGTTTTAATTTATTTAAAACAACAGTATGGCCCACATGCAGATCAGGCGCCGAGGGGTCCAGCCCCAGCTTGACCCTGAGCGGCCTGTCCTCTTTTTCGGCATTTTTTAATTTTTCCTGCAAACCGTCCCTGTCTATAAGCTCCTCTACTCCCTGAGTCAACACCTTCATCTGCTCTTCAACTGAATATTTTCTCTGAGTTTTGCTCAATTTTATCATCCGGAAATATCCGGATTTTCACCTCCTGTAAAAATATTTCACACAGAATTTGATCATCGCAATTTATGCTTATGTATAACTGGATAATATAAACATATTATGGTCTATAAAGATAAAAATTATCTCAAAGAAAGGATTTAAGGCATATTCATATAAGTTAATTATAACAGAATAGAAATTTAGTCACAACCTCATTTGATTAGCAGTAATATTCTCTTTGTGTTATAATGGATCTGATAAACGTGATCAACAGGAGGTGTCTGGATTGGCTGCCGCAGAAAATAGCAGTGGAAAATACAGAATAATGATTTTTGCAGGTGTTATTATCATATCCCTTGTATTTGGAATGGTGCTTGGGGGTGCAACCTGGATCATGCAGGACACGCCCAGCATATCAGAATACGGTGGAGGTACTCAGGCTTCAAAAATATTCAGTGAAGACGGCGAATTATTAAACAGCTTTTTCGTGGAAAATCGAGTTTATGTGGAACTGGAAGAAATTCCCCGGGAACTCAAACAGGCGATAATTGCTATAGAGGACCAGAATTTTTATGATCACCGCGGAATAGATATTATGGGTATAGCCAGAGCTTTACTGAGCAATATCAGAGAGGGAAGAATAGCTGAAGGGGGCAGCACGATTACCCAGCAGCTGGCCAGGAGCGCTCTTCTCACCCATGATCGAACTATATATCGCAAACTGCAGGAAATGTATCTGGCCCTGCAGTTTGAAAGGCTTTACACCAAATCGGAGATTCTGGAAATGTATCTCAATGAAATTTTTCTGGGACATAACTCCTATGGTGTTCAGGCAGCATCCAATATGTACTTCGGCCGGGACGTAAGCGAACTCAACCTTCAGGAGTCCGCGATGCTGGCCGGCCTACCCCGGGCTCCCAACTATTATTCTCCCCTGAACAATAAGAAAGCTGCCACCCACCGCAGAAACGTCGTCTTAAACCGCATGGCTGAACTCGATTTCATCTCAGAAAATGAAGCCAGATCAGCCAGGCAGGAAGATCTTTCTGTGGTTGAAAACGAGCAGGAAGAGGAAATAGATGAATTCGCCGGCCATTTTGTCAAACATGTCAGGAGAAGATTGCTCAACATGTTTGGAGCTGAAATGGTTTATGGTGGAGGCCTTCGGGTAAAAACAACTCTGGATTCAGAACTTCAGACACAGGCTGAATCATCCCTGGAGACAGCACTAGAGGACAATTTACTCCCTACGGTCGAAAGAGAAACTCTGGCGTCTCAAAAACAGCCTCAGTATTCTTTGACCACGATCGATCCGGATACCGGTCAGATTAAAGCGATGATTGGCGGTCGAGGAGATGACAGTTTCAATCGCAGCACTCAGGCCACCCGTCAGCCCGGTTCCGCTTTTAAACCATTTGTTTATGGTGCCGCTTTGGAGGAGGGTTATTCGCCGGGTGATACGGTTTATGATATTCCCCGCCCCAGCCCAAAGCCCGACAGCACCTACCAAATATGGCCGGTAAACTTTGAACACGAATATCACGGTATTGTTTCTTTGCGCCATGCTCTCGCTCAATCTCTAAATGTGGCCGCAGTAAATCTCATCGATGAAATAGGGGTTCGTGATGTTACGGACTTTTCTGAAAGGATGGGAATTACCACCTTTGCAGAACAGGATTATTATGATGATCATTACTCCCTGGCTTTAGGCGGTCTCACTCGAGGCATCACCCCTCTGCAGATGACCTCAGCCTATTCTGTTTTCGCCAATGAAGGCATCTGGGTTGAACCTTATGTAATCGAAGAAGTCCGTGATCGTGAAGGCAATTTGATTTATGAAGCAAATCCCAGCAGAAGAGCAGTATTATCCGAAGCAGAAAATTATCTGGCTCTTGATATGCTGAAATCAGTTGTAGAAGAGGGGACAGGCTGGAGGGCTGATATAGAAGGAGAAGTCGCAGGCAAAACAGGAACTACCAATGACTTCACCGACGCCTGGTTTGTGGGCATGACTCCTGATCTGGCTACCGGCATCTGGATCGGCGAAGATAGCCCCAGGAGAATGACCTATCCTCAAATCGGACGATTGGGAAGCGCTCACGCTACCATGGTCTGGGAAAGATATAAAAGCAAAATAATAGAAGAAACGGATATGGAATTCAGTGAAAATTCCTTCTCCCGGCCGGAAGAGATCGTTAGCACAGAGATAGACCCCGCTACCGGCAAGCTGCCGTCAGAAAATCCTCCTGTTACGGTTGAGGAGATTTTCATAGAAGATAATCTGCCCCAGGAGGAAAGCAGTTTTTCCGGTCAAACAGAGGAAATTAGACTGGACAGCGATTCAGGATTGCTGGCCACAACCCGCTGTCCTGAGGAGAGAATCGAAACAGCTCATTACCTGCTTTCCGACGGCACCCTGCTGGGACCAAGGACAAAAAACTTCGGCCAGAATAACGCTCCCGAAGGTTATGAACCGATCAGGGGAACCTATCAAGCACAGGATAAAATGCCCGTAATTGACATAGATAGTGAGACCGGGATGCCTGAAGATTTCGTAGAGGATTCACCCGTTTTTGCTTCAGTTCCTAAAACCGCCTGTACTGACCATGGTGGTTTTGTTCTCGATGAACCCGAGCTAAGAACGGCAGGTCAGCAGGAAGGTATCCAGCCCGAAGAAGATCAGGAAGTCCCGGCGGATATCGGTATGGAGCCCAACGGCGAAGGAGTAGCTGCGGCAGAAACAGAAGAGGAAACAGCGGATGATGAGAGAGACTGGACTATAGAGGAACTGCTGGAAAATTTAAACAATGAAGACGATGTTGAAGAAGAAGACCTTGAAGATGAGACAGTAACACAGGAAGAGCTGGCAGAGGAAGAGGCTTCTGAAGACGATGAAGAAGAAAGAGATGAAAGAATAGATCGAATTCTGGAAATGCTGCAGTCTGATGAGGAGAATGGGGAGTCAGAACAGGAGGAGAAACCCGATGATGAGTCTGAAGAAGAATAAAAATACTCCTGCAGATTTTTTCACTGCAGCTTGATTATGGTTACTCCCATTCCCCCTTCTCCCTCTTTACCTCCCCTGTATTTTTTTACATGTTTATGTGAATCAGCTGCTTCTCTGACGGCTTCTCTTAAAGCTCCACTTCCCTTGCCGTGAATTACCTCCACCTCATTAAGACCGGCTAAAAAGGCATCGTCCAGATATTTTCTCAGTTTGCGCTGAGCTTCCTGATATCTATCCCCCCTCAGATCAAGCGAAGGGGATATCGAATCGCTCTTTTTCACCTGATATTTTTTAACATTGCTTTCAGCGGTACTTTTTTCCCGGACAGGAGTAAGGTCGGCTAAATCAGCGGTGATCTGCATCACGCCGGCCTGGACTTCAGCCTTCTGGTCATCTTCATCTATCGAAATTATCTCGCCTTCTTTGCCCACACTTTTTATCTTCACTTTATCGCCGCTGGAAAAGTCAGCTTCCGGCTCTTTTTCGGTGCTCTTTTCATCTTGAGAAAAGTAATTTTTTAGTTCTTTGAGTTCAAGATTGAGCTGAGTCTCGAATTTATCGACCTGCCTTTTATCTGTAAAATCACTGTTTTTAAGCTCTGAGATGATCTCTTTGCTGCGGGTTCTCAACCTCTTCAAATCTCTTTTCGCTTTCCCTCTGGTCTCTTCAATAATTTCCTGCTTTTTTTCTTCCAGCTCTTTTTCCCTGGCAGCAAGCTCTTCTTCTCTCCTATCCAGTCTGGCCTGCTTTTTTTCGAGTTCGGAATTTAATTCTTCAAACCTCTGCCTCTCCTCATTCAATTCACGGATTATCTCTTCAACCGCAAGTTCGTCTTTTTCCAGCAGTGATCTGGCTTCTTTTATCAATCTTTCGGGCAACCCCAGCCTTAAGGCAATCTCAAATGCATTGCTCCCCCCCGGTATCCCCATTATGAGGCGATAGGTGGGGCTTAAAGTTTCGACATCGAACTCGACCGAAGCATTCTCAACATTTTCGGTGGTAAAAGCATAACTTTTCAGCTGACTGTAATGGGTTGTGGCCACGCTGACAGCAGCGCGCGATTTGAACTCCTCCAAAATTGAGATAGCCAGAGCAGCACCTTCTCTGGGGTCAGTTCCCACTCCTATTTCATCGAGCAGGACCAGAGATTCGCTGCCGGCCTGCTTTAAGAATGTTCTTATATTATTCATATGAGAGGAAAAGGTGCTCAAATTCTGTTCGATACTTTGTTCGTCCCCTATATCAGCGAAAACATTGTTAAAAATAGATATTTTGCTGCCGTCCTCTGCAGGAAGAGGGACCCCGGCAGAGGTTAAAACCACAAATAAACCCAGAGTTTTCAATGATACCGTCTTTCCCCCGGTATTGGGCCCGGTGATTACCAGAGTGTTAAAACCATCTCCCACCTCAATATCTATGGGCACGGCCTCATCGCCCAGCAGAGGATGTCTCCCCTGTTTTATATCAATTATCCCCTTTTCATTGATCCGGGGAACAGTCCCATCCCAGTCTTCCATAAAGCCCCCACGGGCAAAACAGTCGTCCAGCTTTATCAATAGTCTGTAATTCTGCCTTATCACCGCGGCTTCCTGGCCTATTTTAAAACTTAATTCCTGCAATATTCTATGAATTTCTTCCTCTTCCTGCTGTCGGAGCTCGCGGAGTTTGTTGTTCAATTCCACAACGGCCATCGGCTCCATAAATACGGTCATACCGCTGGAAGAACGCCCATGGATTATTCCAGAGAAAGTGTTGCGATGTTCCTGTTTGACCGGCACCACATATCTATTTTCACGACGGGTTATAACATCATCCTGCAGCAGGTCTCGTTCTTTCTTGATCGTTCTGTTTAATTGATTTTTGATCTCCCTTTCGGTCCTATCCATCGATTTTCTAATCTCTCTTAATCTGGAACTGGCCGTATTTTTTATCTCATTTTTATCATCGATCACCTTATCAATTTCTTTTCTCAACCCGGGAAGAGATTCCAGCTGTTCGCTGTAATTCTGTAAAGGTCCTTCCAGGAGTCTGCTTTCAGCGCTTTGACTTTCCTGCTGTTCGGTGCAGATATCAGAAAAGAAGTCAGCCGTGTTGACAGAAGAACGAAGAACACCGTCGATACTGCTGATCTCTTCGGGGTTTAAAACCAGTTCCTTATTAGCTTTCATAACCAGATCTTCGAGATTTTCCGGAGCCAGAAGAGGCGGTCTTCCTTTCTCATCAAGTATATGAGATGCCTGTTCAGCTTCCAGAAGTCTGCGTTCTATTTCATCTCTGTATTTTAAAGGTCTTAAAGAATCAATCCTTTTCTGTCCCGGTTCAGTCCCGGCATAATCTTTGACTATATCTTTTATTTTGGAAAACTCGAGCATTTCCAGGCTCTGCTCGTGAGCCTTTTGCAGGGCCAAAACTTATATCCTCCTTTGAGAGACAAAATCTTTAAATTCTGTCAGACTGTACGTGTTTATTATATCATTTTTATCCAGCCAGCCTCTTCGTCCCACGTTTATACCATAAATCATATTTTCATATTCTCCGGTACGATGAGCATCGGTATTGATGGCCATTTTAACCCCTTTTTCTCCCGCCAGACGGGCATAATTATCATCCAGATCCAATCGAGAAGGAAAGGAGTTGATTTCCAGGCAGGTCCGATTGCTGGCTGCTGATTCAATAACAGCTTCCATGTCAACGCTATAAGCTTCACGGCTTTTCAGCAGCCTGCCCTGAGGATGGCCTATTATATCGACCAGGGGGTTTTCTACAGCTTTTATTATTCTTTCAGTCATTTCGAGTTCGGTCTGGTTAAAACCGCTGTGCACAGAAGCTATGACCAGGTCGAGTTCGGCCAGAACTTCCCTCGAATAATCCAGCTCTCCAGAAGGAAGTATATCAGCCTCGGTTCCTTTAAAAACCTCGATCTCTTCATATTTTTCATTCATCTCCTCAATGATTTCAGCCTGCCGGGCCAGCTCCTCCGGAGTTAGACCATCAGCTATCCTCAAGGAAACCGAATGATCTGTTATAGCCAGGTAATCATAACCCCTGGCAATTGCTCCCTGAACCATTTCTTCCAGGTTCTGACTTCCATCGCTGAAATTTGTATGAACGTGTAGGTCTCCTTTTATATCCTTTAGACCCGGACTTTCGGGCAATTCCCCACAGACAGCAGCTTCGGTCTCCCCCTGCCCCTCTCTCAGTTCCGGAATTATATACGGCAAATCCAGTGCTCTATAAATATCCTGTTCTTCTTTTATATCGATCTCATCGGAACAGCAAAAAATACCGTCAGTATCAGAATCAAAACCCTGAGTTTTAGCTTTCTGCCTCAAATTTTCCAGATGTAGATCAGAACCAGTGAACATAAGAAGAGCCCAGGGCAAATCCGCAGGGGAGACCAAAAATATATCGAGCTGAAGCCCATCATTCAATCTGCATTCGAGAATCTGAGCATTATTGAATCTTTCGGAAGTTCTGCTCCGCTCAACTTCATCTATCCGCCGCCAGGTTTCTAACTCCAGATGCAATTCCTTCTGATCAGCAGAGTCAACTGAGACAACCATATCGACATCCTTTAAAAGCTCTTTCTTTCTTCGCAGGCTTCCGGCCGGAAACACCTCCTCAATTTCCACAGATGTGGAATCGAGAAATTGTTTTATCCCGGAGTAAAAGTCTTCAGCCTCATCGATGGAAATATATTTTTGATATTCCCGGTAGCGCCTAAGCCCTTCGGCAATTTTTTTCTCAAGCTTTTCTCCAAAACCAGAAAGATCTCTGATGGCTCCATCTTCGAGGGCATTTTTAAGATCCCGCACATTGCCAATCTGAAGCTCATAAAAAAGTTTATGAGCTCTTTTGGGTCCCAGACCCGGTATCTGCAGCAGATCTATGATTCCGTCGGGAAGCTCGCGTTTGAGCTCCTCCAGATCCTGCAGAGAACCCTCTTCAACAATTTCTTTTATGGTAGCAGCGATTCCCTCTCCCACACCGCTAATTTCAGTCAGCCTGTCGCTGCGATACAGTTCTTCAAAGTCCTCTTCCAGACTTCTCAAACTGCGAGCAGCTCTCTCATAAGCACTGATTCGGTATTGATTATCACCTTTTATCTCCATGAGATCGGCCAGTTCGCTTAATATCTGAGATATATCTCTGGCACTAATTTCCATTAATACAAAATCACCCCTCAATCCAGTATATCACCGATAATGTCCTGAAAAATCGGGGTCAGCTCTGTGAATCTTTCGGCAAGATGCGAGTTTTCCACGAATGTTTCGACCTCCGTGATCGGAATTTCATTGAGTACGAGAACCAGTATATAGGCCAGCAGAACCCCTTTAACCGCTCCCAGAATAAAACCTCCAGCTCTGTCCACCGGCTCAAGGTAAAATTTCTCCAGGGCAGCCTGCAGGGATTCCCCCAGCATATGAACAGCCACATTTATAATGATGAAGATGAGCGAAAAACTTATAAACTGGATGACGGCCGGGGAAAAATCAAAATAATTAGCGGCAAAATCCGCCAGAGGCAGGTAAAATTTAAAGGCCACGTAGACAGATACTATTATTCCTACAATGGTGGCAGTTTGACTGATAAATCCATTGCGGTAACCGCTGACCAAAAAATAAAGAATTATTAAGGATATAAAAATATCCAGAAGCGAAAGTCCATTCAATTATTACTCTACCTCCTGGAGGAGATTTAGCAGTTCTTCATTCTCTTCCCTCAACCGCTTCATCTCCTGTTCCAGCTCTTTGTTTTCCTCCTCGAGCTCAGTCAGTTTTTCTTCAGCTTTTTTCCGGTTTTGCTCAGATTTAAAATACTTATCTGCCAGATTAAGCATGGTCAGACCATAAAGTCTGCGCCGGGGGAGAGTGGGATAGGCGGCAGAAATTTCTTCACCCACTCCATTAACCTCCTCTACCAGTTTATTAAGATAATCCAGGGAAAGCTCCCCGGTCACAGGCATGGTCTCTCCCAGAATTTCCACCTCATATTTTTTCCTGTTATAGGATTCGTTGTTGTTCACTATCTAATCCTCCAGACTGGCATATTATTTTCACAGCATCGGATAGCCGCTTTAAAATTTACATTCCCCTGATGCTTGCTCCCAGTTCTTTTTTGGTCCTCTCTATGATATTATCCATATCCTGACCTATCTCCTCTTCTGTGAGCGTTCTTTCGCGATTCTGAAACTTAAGTTTTAAAGCTATACTTTTTTTGCCGTCCGGAATCTGATCGCCCCGATAATAGTCAAATACCCTAACCCGGCTCAAATTGCTGGAAGCTTCTTCAATCACTGCTGATCTCAGCTCCCGAGCGCTCACTTCCTCATCGACTATGAAAGCAAGATCTCTGTCTATCGAGGGATGGCGCGGCAGCGGCTCATATTCTATCTCTCGATAACCTGATCTTGCAAACAACAGACCAAAATCAAACTCACCAGCTGAGGTGCGTTCTGGAAGATCATAAAAGTCGATCAAATCAGGATGGAGTTCTCCCAGATAACCGGCTTTTTCGTCGTCTATGATCAATTCGGCGCAGCGGCCGGGATGAAAAGCGGGGTGGTCAAAACGCTGCCAGTTAAACTCATTAACTTCCAGATCATCAAGCAAATTTTCTGCAATACCCTTTAGGTAAAAGAAATCAGCTGCATCGAGCTCCCAGACATCTCTAAAATCATCTGCCCCCATGCTGGCCAGTCCCAGGTTTTTATTTTCCTCCGGTCTTTTATCCGCATTTCCTCCTTCAAAGAAAACGTTGCCCATTTCAAATATGCCCATTACCTCTACCTGAGAGCGTGCATTGTGGGAAAGCGATTCGATCAGGCCGGGCAGCAGACTGGTTCTGAGCGTGGCAAACGATTCGCTGAGCGGATTTTTCAGTTTTACTATTTCTTTCTGAGTTTCCTCCAGATAGGGAAGAAAATCGTCTTCACGGGGGCGAAGGCTAAAACATAAAGCTTCTTCCAGCCCCTGACCTTTTAAAAAGTCGGAAACCTTTTTCTCCGCCTTCTGCCTGTCAGTTCTGCCCCCTGCTTCCCTGGCAGGAGGACTGGTGTAATCGATATTGTTGTAACCATAAACCCGGGCTATCTCCTCGATCAGACCCGCTTCACACTCCACATCAGTTCTGAAACCCGGTATTTCAACCTGCAGCAGATCTTCTTTTTCACCTGTTTGGCAGGAAAAACCGAGACCTTTTAGCATATCCATCATCTCGTCTCCGGTTATATCAATTCCCAGATGAGCGTTAACTCTCTGAGGTTTTAACTCCATAGATTCACTCCGATAAGGTCGGGGATACACGTCAACCAAATCTCCCCTGACCTCGGCAGAAGCATATTTTTCCAGCAGATAACAGGCTCTATTCGAGGCTTCTTCGATAGCTGTAATATCTATTTCTCTCTCGAAACGGTGGGAGGAATCGGTGGATAAGGCCAGACGCTGAGCTGTTCTACGGATGGAGACAGGATCAAAACAGGCCGCCTCCAAAAGAACATTTTCAGTATACCCGGTTACTTCGGTCTCAGCGCCGCCCATGACTCCGGCCAGACCGATGGCCTTTTCTCGATCGGCTATAACCAGATCCTCCTCAGTCAACCGTCTGTTTTCATCATCGAGCGTGATAAGTTTTTCGCCCGGCTCGGCTCTACGAACAATAATTTCATCCCCTGAAATCCTGTCAAAGTCAAAGGCGTGCAGCGGCTGATTGTACTCCAGCATGACAAAATTAGTAATATCCACGACATTATTGATCGGTCTTATACCCACAGCTTCGAGTCTTTGCTGCAGCCAGCGGGGAGAAGGTTTTATCTCAACCCCCTCAAGATAGCGGGCTGTATAGCGGGGACAGAGTTTTTCTTCCTCTATACTCACACTGACCGGCGATTCTCCCCGGGGTTTTACGCCGGTCCGGGGCCATTTGATTTCTAAATCTTTCTCAGCTAAAGCCCTTAATTCTCTGGCTATGCCCAGCATCCCCAGACAGCGAGCATAATTGGGGGTGAGATCGAGCTTATAAACGTGGTCATCTCTGCCGCTTTCGGAAATAAATTTCGAACCTGCCTCAAAATCCTCGGGCAGCTCCATGATGGCATCCTGTTTTTCATCTTCCAGACCGAGTTCGTGGGCAGAACAAATCATGCCCTGCGATCTGATATTTTCCATCTCTATTTCTTCTACCCTGCTCCCGTCCGGAAGTTCCGTACCGGGCAGAGCCACCGGGACTTTAATATTAGCTCTCACATTGTCAGCACCGCATATTATCTGTCTCTGCTCGCCATCAAAATCGACCTGACAGACCTGAAGATTTTCTTTTTCAGGATGTTTCTCGGTTTCAATCACCCGGCCTACAGCGATATATTCCAGTCCACTTCCCAGAAACTCCCGAGATTCTACTTCCAGCCCGGCCATGGTCAGCTCATGCTCGAGCTCCTCGGGAGTATAGGGCAGATCGATATACGAATCAAGCCAGTTATAGGAAACTTTCATTATGTTATCTCCTCCAGCGAATTATGTATTATTTTATCATTTGAATTGCTGCAGAAATCTTCTATCGTTTTCAAAGAGCAGCCTGATATCCTCGATTCCATATTTCAGCATAGCTATTCGATCAATACCCATTCCGAAAGCAAAACCGCTGAAATGATGGGGATCAATACCCGATATTTCTAAAACTTTAGGATGTACCATACCGGAACCCATTATCTCCAGCCAGCCGGTCCTGGAACAGAGCTTGCATCCAGCTCCTTCACACACTCCACAGGACACATCGACTTCGGCACTCGGCTCGGTGAAGGGGAAATAACTCGGTCGAAATCTCACATCTCTTTTTTGACCGTATATCTCCTCAACCATTATCCTTATGGTGCCTTTAAGATCTCCAAATGTTATGTTCTCGTTGACAACCAGCCCCTCAAGCTGATGAAAAACCGGCGAATGAGAGGCATCCAGCTCATCAGCTCTGTATACTCGCCCGGGGGCTATTATTCTGATAGGTGGTTCCGTATCTTCCATGGTTCTTATCTGGACTGGAGAAGTATGAGTTCTCAAAAGCAGATCATCATCGATATAAAGAGTATCCTGAAGGTCACGCGCGGGGTGATCTTCGGGGATGTTCAAAGCCTTAAAATTATGATATTCGTCTTCAGCCTCAGGACCTTCGGCAATTTTGAATCCCATACCTATGAAGATATCTTCCAGCTCTTCTTTGACTATCTCGATAGGATGGCGGCTGCCCTTCTCAACCTCAGCCCCCGGCAGAGTTACATCTAACCTTTCCTCTTTTAATTTTTGTTCTTTTAACTTCTTTTCCAGATCAGATCTTTTTTCTTTCAGTCTGGAGGATATATCCTCCTTCAGCTCATTGGCCGCTTTGCCCAGTATCGGTCTTTTCTCGTCCGGAATAGAGCCCATCATTCCAAAAAGTTTCTCCACCTCTCCCTCTTTGCCCAGATATTTAACTTTCACATCTTCCAGTTCATCGAGCGTATCAACGCTTCTATAATCATTTTCAAAATTTTCCTCTATTTCAGCTATTGTTTCATCGACGTCCAAAGATACTACACCTCCCGAGTTTTAATAAAGAATCCTATAATCCGCGAGAAAAACGATGTCTCAATAAAAAAATCCCCCGTCCTACAGGGACGAGAGACCAGAGTTTTAAAAAATATTTCTCCAGGCCGCCGGGATTTTCAGCAAAAAATTCAGCTGTTCAACAAAAATTTACTCTCATTTTCTGCACCCCGGTCAAAGATCTCCCTATAGGCCAGATAGGCTGAAAGCGAACCGGTTCTTTCAAAAAGCTGCCAGAAAAAAGAAGAGGAAAGATCCAAATTGATCACACCCTTTACCCAGGATTATTTAAAATACAATCTGTTTTGTTAAATTATATCACAGGACCCTGAAATAAACAACCGCCGCTGCAAAAATTTTAATAATTCTGTCTCACCCAATCAAACATAACAATCGAACCAGCCACCCCGGCATTTAGAGAATTCAAATCTCCCGGCAGAGGAATGCTTACAGGTATGTGATTGATGCTCCTCAATTTACCGGGAATACCCCGGCTTTCATTGCCGACCACGAAAATATCCTCATCGCCCAGGGATATATCAAAGTAATTATTTTCAGCATCAGGTGAAGTTATTACCATTCTTCTCTCTTCGGCCACATCCAGCACAGTTTTGATGAATTCTTCGCTCTCCAGATCAGGGCAGACCCGCGGCTTAAAAATTCCTCCCATACTGGATCTGATGACTTTGGGATTAAAAAGCTCAACAGTACCTTTTAACGCTACAATCCCTTTCACTCCAGCAGCTGAGGCGCTTCTTATCAGAGTGCCGGCATTGCCGGGATCCTGAATTTTGGCCAGCATCAAAAGAGGGCCTTCCAGGCTGAGAATCTTTTCCAGCGATGATGTGTTTCTTCTGGCCACGGCTACAATCCCCTGAGGAGTTACTGTTGTGGAGACTTCGGTCATCAATTCGGAGGCAAGATTTATAAATACGACTCCTTCCCCTACAAGCTCCTTTATCCGATCAAGCTCATCCTCTATTTCCTGATTTTTGTCTATATATACTTCTTCTATTTTGGCCCCGGCTTTGAGAGCTGATTCGATCAAATTAAAGCCTTCCAGCAAAAACTGCTGCTTTTGACGGCGATATTTTTTGCTCTGCAGCTTTACCAGTTCCTTAACCCGGGAATTCTGTCTGCTGTTTATTTCCTTCATATAATCCCTCCCGGTTGACAAAAAGCAAAAACCCCGGAACATTGCTGCCGGGGCATGCTATATAAATGGATTCATCTTCAGTTTTCAAGCTCTTCTTTGGCCAGTTCTACAAGTCTGGCAAAAGCCTCTTTATCGTTGACGGCTAAGTCTGCCATTATTTTGCGGTCGAGTTCTACATTGGCCTGCTTGAGGCCATTTATTAATCTGCTGTAAGAAAGGCCGTTATTGCGGGCAGCGGCATTTATCCTGGTGATCCACAGCCGTCGAAATTCCCGCTTTTTATTTTTTCTATCCCTGTAAGCATATTCGAGCGACTTCATAACCTGCTGTTTGGCAGGTTTGAACAGTTTGCTTTTTGAACCGAAATAACCTTTCGCATTTTTTAGTACTTTTTTTCTTCTCTTTCTGGCCTTGCTTCCCCTTTTTACTCTGGTCATGATTCCACACTCCTTTCCAGCAGCCTGCCGGGCAGCAAAGCATAAAACAAAGCAGCCTCCCGGCAAAATGTGTATTTGTTTGCCTGCTAATTTGTCACATTATTGATAGGGAATCATTTTTCTATAATCTTTAGCATGAGCCTTTTCCAGCTCTTTTTCTTTGTTCAGCCTTCGTTTGCGGGCAGAATTTTTCTTGACCTGTTTGTGGTTCATAAAGCCCTTTTTATACATAAGCTTGCCCGTACCTGTTTTTTTAATTCGCTTGGCGATACCTTTATGAGTCTTCATTTTTGGCATGAGTTACACCTCCAGCTTTATTTATCGCTGTCCGGGGTTATGTGCATAAACATATCCCGGCCCTCCATGGTAGGTCCGCTTTCGACAGAGCCCAGATCTTCAGTTCCCTCTTTAATTCTGTCCATCAGATCATAACCGAGCTCTTTATGGACCAATTCTCTGCCTCTAAATTTTACCCTAACTTTAACCTTATCTTTATCATTCAGAAAACGACGAGCCTGTTTGAGCTTGACGTTAAAATCATGATCATCGATCTTAACACCCATCTGCACTTCCTTGACGTTCATCACATTCTGATTCTTTTTAGCTTCCTTCTCTTTTTTAGCCTGTTCGTACTTGTATTTGCCATAATCCATCAGCTTGCAAACAGGTGGGTCTGCTTGAGGAGCTACCTCAACCAGATCAAGACCTTTTTCTTCAGCTTTTTCTCTAGCATTCTCGATGTTTGTTATGCCAATCTGCTCTCCTTCTGAATCCACAAGTCTAATTTTGTTCGCGCGAATCTCGTCATTGACCCGCAGGTCTTCTACGATTTTATACACCTCCTGATAAAAATTAAAAAGCAGGCCATAGAAGGCCCGCTTCCATAATCCATCCACTGCCATCCATCGAATCGATCAGTCGGACAGCTTCGGCAGATTATTAACCAATGATCCTATCATTGGTGAGAAGCAGGGGCCTCTTCTTTATTGTCGTGTTGTATAATATCAGAAGAGCCCTGATAAGTCAACTTCTTTTTTCCTCTATTTCCCACAGGATATCCATTATGAATTTATCTACAGCTTTTTCTCCCAGATCCCCTTCCCGCCGGTGCCTTACGGATACCGTACCATCTTCTTCCTCGCGGGAACCAACTATCAACATATAAGGGACCTGCTCCACCTGAGCTTCTCTAATCCTGTAACTAACCTGTTCATCTCTGGCATCGAGCTCAGCCCTAATACCCTTCTCTATCAAACTGCCTTTTATTCCTTCTGCGTAGCTTTCCTGATCGCTGGAAACCGGTATGATTCTGACCTGAACAGGCGAAATCCAGGTAGGAAAAGCACCGCCATAATGTTCTATCAGGATACCTATAAATCTCTCTATGCTTCCGAAAATCGCCCTGTGAATCATCACCGGTCGATGCTCCTCATCATCCTCTCCTACATAGGTCAGATCAAACCGCTCGGGCATCTGAAAATCCAGCTGAATTGTGCCGCACTGCCAGGTTCGGCCCAGACAATCCTCCAGGTTAAAATCTATTTTAGGGCCATAAAAAGCGCCATCACCTTCATTGATGACATAGTCCAGATCATTTTCAAGGATGGCATTTTCCAGAGCTTCAGTGGCTTTATCCCAAAGTGCATCATCTCCCATAGCTTTATCGGGCTGGGTGCTCAACTCCACGTTATAATCAAAATCAAAAGCGCTGTAAAGTATCTCGACCAGTTCAATCACGCCGTTTAGTTCATCCTCTATCTGGGAGGGCAGGCAGAAGATATGAGCATCATCCTGGGTAAAAGCTCTGACGCGCATAAGACCATGAAGCGTTCCGGATCTTTCGTGGCGGTGTACCAGGCCGAGCTCTCCCAGTCTGAGAGGAAAGTCGCGATAGCTGTGCATCTTATTGTTATAAATCTTGATAGCTCCCGGACAGTTCATGGGCTTGACTGCATGGTCGCTCTCATCTATTTCTGTAAAATACATGTTATCCTTGTAATGATCCCAGTGCCCGGACTGCTCCCAGAGCTTTCTATCCAGCAGAATTGGAGATTGAACCTCTTTATAACCAAACCTGCGGTGCTGCTCCCGCCAGAAGTCGAGCAGTTCATTCCAGATAACCATGCCCCGGGGATGGAAGAACGGAAAGCCTTTACCCTCGTCATGCAGACTGAACAAATCCAGTTCTTTGCCCAGCTTGCGGTGATCTCTCTTTTTGGCCTCTTCCAGCATCTCCAGGTGATCATCCAGATCTTCCTCTGCAGCAAAGGCAGTTCCATAAATTCTCTGCAGCATGGGGTTGTCTTCATCTCCCCGCCAGTAAGCTCCGGCCACCGAAAGCAGATCAAAAGCTTTGACCATACCGGTGCTGGGAAGATGAGGCCCCTGGCAGAGATCCAGGAAGTCGCCCTGACGATAAAAACTTATCCGATCGTCATCGAGCTCTTCGATCAACTCTATCTTGTAGTTCTCGCCTCTCTCCCGCATCATCTCCAGAGCTTCCTCTCTGGGAATTTCCTCTCTTTCAATCTTGATGTCTTTCTCGATCAACCTGTTCATCTCCTCTTTTATCTCAGGAAAATCATCGGAGGATATAGTTGTTTCCAGGTCGATATCATAGTAAAAACCATCATCCGTGGTAGGACCGATAGCCAGACTGACATCATCATAGAGATTTTTGACTGCATGCGCCATAACATGAGATGCGGTGTGCCTCAAAATATCGACTCCATCCTCGCTGTCTATCGTAATAATGCTAACCTCATCACCTTCAGAAGGGTCATAATAAACATCGACCATTTCACCGTTTACCCTGCCGGCCACAGCATCATCGCCCAGATTGGGACCGATCTCATAAGCGATATCCAAAACTGTACTTTCATCGGCTGCTTCCATTTTTGATCCATCAGGCAAAATGACTTCTTTCACTGGTAAACCTCCTCCTCAAATAAGTTTTGAATTTGTTTTTTAAGACAAAAAGGCCATAACAGAATCTGCAGAATAAATTTTCAAATCGATCAAAACAAACAAAACCTGCCCGCCTCTTGAGTTTAGAGACGAACAGGCTGGGTTCGCGGTCCCACTCTAATTGCTCCCGCTCTATATAAAATAATAAAATAAGGTTTACAGATTAATATCCTGATAAAATCTGGCAGGAAGCCTCTCAAAAAAACCTTTAACGGAGGTTACCGGAGGATATTACTCGCAAAAATAGCTTTCCCTCCCCGGCTCCGGGGTGGTCTTCCAGCCTGCACGGCTGTACTCTCCCCATCTCAGCCTTTGTTAAATATTGATGAATTTAAAGCCATAAAACTGCCAGTTTCACCTTTATATTATATTAATAAGAGGAAAAACTGTCAAGAGCTTTTTTCGATAGGCTTTTTTCGATAGGTTAAAATTTACTCTTTTAAACAAACAAGACGCCGCTTTCAGTGTAAAGTTTCTAATTCATTAGACAATCTTTAGCACTTCATTTCAATTTAATGGAAGGTTTTAACATTTTGCCGGCAAATTAGGTATACTTCCCCCTGGGCTGGTTGGTTTTAATCTTTAAATCTCTGAATACAGGCAGTTTTCTCAGGCAGACTGTACCAAACTGCGAATTTTATCTCGCTGCCCTTCTTTTATTGTATTTTATCAATCTCTTTTTCTTTCCTTTCTTTCTGTGATATCTTCAAATGAAGCCATCATACAAATCGGCTGACCAATATCATCTTTGATCAGGTTTGTTGAAAATTTAATATTAATTTCTTCACCACTTCTATTTATAGCTTTTGATTCGCCCTTCCATTCTCCTTTTTCTTTTGTAACTTCAATAGCTTTTTCGATTTTATCAAATTCTGTTTCAGGAATTAGATCAAAAGAGGTAGTATCATAAATTTCTTCAGGTTTATCATACCCGGTCATTTTTAAAAATGAATCATTAACATAAAAGTGTTCCCCCTTCATATTTGAAAAAGCTATACCAGAAATGGAAATTCAATCGCCTTGCTTTTTATTTTTAACTCCTGTTTTTTTGCTCAAAAAATCTAAATCATCTTCAATAACATTTTTGAATTTTTTCATTAATTTTTTGCTGCTTTGATCTAAGTCCATACTTTCATTATCAAGAATGCAGATTGTACCAAAAGATTCTCCATCTGGCCAATTAAGAGGTAATCCATAATAAGAGATCATATTCAAATCTATGTCTGGATTATCCTGCCAGGCTTCATGTTCTAAGGCTTTTTTAATGAAAAGTTCTTTGTTTTGGGAAATTACTGTTTCACAATAAAGACCATGACCTAATGTTTCACTATCTCCAGCTTTATATGGATTATTTTTGTTTTGACTTTTTAAAAACACCTCCATTGAGTCTGGAGTTATTTTCATTATTAATCCTGCAGACACTCCAGTAAGATCTGCTATTATATTTATTATATTCTGCCATTTGCTTAATAATTCATCACTTATATCCTGTTTAGCAGGATCAGCAATTGTCACTTCTTTAGATTCTTATTCTTCTCTTAAAAATATCTCAGATTTCACCTAGAAGTCTCCTTCTCTGCCCCTTCTTGATTTGTTTCTTCTAAATCCAAAATAGGCAGTAATGCTAAAACTTTTACTTTTCTTTCATCATCTCCACAAATTTTCCTGCCAATTCCGGATCAAATTGTTCACCTGCACATTCCTTTATTTCTTCTAAAGCTTCTTCTTTGCTTATAGAATCTTTGTAAGGTCTACCGGTGGTCATTACATCATAGGCATCAACTATGGCAATAATTCGGGCCAATAGAGGAATACTTGTTTTTTCTTTACCTCTTGGGTATCCTTTTCCATCCCATCTCTCATGATGATATTCTATAAGAGTTGAAAGATGAGTGAGTTCTTTCACGGGAGCTACTACTTTAGCACCTTTAGCAGAATGACGCTTAACATCCTTACATTCTTTTTCAGACAATGCCCCGGATTTTTGGAGGATTTCCTCATCAACAGTCAATTTCCCTATATCGTGCAAACTCCCCAAATAAGATAAATCTTTCAGCTTACCCTCAGAAAGACCTAATTTTTCCCCGAGTTTTAAAGCAAGTCTTGTTATTCTTAATGTATGACTTTCATTTTCACAGCTGCTTTTATATAACCTATGCAGAAGACAGTTTATCATTTCTCTTTTGGCAGTAATTCCATTTTTTCTTTTGTCCTTATACATTTGCTCGTCCGCCAATTTTAAATTTTTTTCTAAGTCCTGGCCTGGATCAGTTTTAGTGGCAAAACCTTTGCCTAAAGAAACCGGAGGCTCATCTTTTAAAGCTTTATCACAGTTTTGCCTGTAAGTTTGCTGACATTTATTTTCAACTCTCTCAATTATTTTTTCAGCCTCGGAACTTGTAGTCTGAGGCAGCAGTATTAAAAATTCATCGCCCGCCCAACGAGCCAGTATATCCTCCTGTCGAATGCTATCTTTTAATATTTCCGAAGTTTTCTTAAGCAATCTATCTCCCATTTCATGACCAAAAGTATCGTTGATGATTTTAAGCCCATTAACGTCAAGCATAATGAGACTTATAGGAAGCTGTCTTTCAGTATCCAACCTTTTCATATTTTCTTTCATGAACTTTCTATTATAAAGATCGGTCAATTCATCATGATAACTCGTATATTCCAATTGCTTTCTGGTTTTTTCCAGCTCACTAACATCTATGACTACTCCCAAAACTTTATTATCATCTAAGACTTCAGTAAAGGGGTGGACATTGAGCATAGCAGTAAAATTTTTGTCATTTTTCCTTTTTAATTTTAACTTATCTCTCCAGTCTTCTTTTTTATTCATTTTGCTAATTATATTTGGTATTTTATCTTCAGTCTCCTTTGGATGCAGAATTGAAACCGGTTTCTCCAGCACTTCTTTTCTATCATAGCCAAAAATATTTTCAGCTCCAGGACTGAAATCCTTTATAGAGGTCTCACTCTGTTCTTTATCCAGATCAACGATTACAAAAGCAACATTAGTACTGGCATTATAGATCGCTTCCAGTTTTTCCCTCTGCTGTTTGGACTCAGTTATATCATCAAAAATGGCGTATATGCCTTTGACTTCTCCGTCTAACTTGACGGGAATCCCTTTAATTAAAAACTCGTAGGGATTGCCATCTCTATCATAACGCCGGGCTTCAAATTTACATTTTTCTCCTTTTAATACCTTTTTTGTCTTTTCTCGGTCGACATTATCTTTTTTAGTATTCTCCAAAACATCATCCAGCTGTTTATCTTTTATTTCCGACAACTTATAACCGAATATTTTTCTAAATTTATCATTTATATTTACCACTTCTCCATTTTCATCAAGAAGAGCAATAGCAGAAGTACTCTCTTCAAACAAAGCATCTGACCACTGCTTTTCTTCTTTTAATTCAGTTATATCCAGAGAAGAACCAACTATTTTTTCAACTTTACCCTCCACTATAACAGGTGTAAGCCGGGTCAGCCACGTCTTTTTTCCTGCCGGTAAATTTAGCTCCTCTTCGTATGTGGTGGTTTCTCGTTTTTCCAGACATTCTCTATAATTAGCTTCCACTTCTTTCCCTATTTCTTCTCCCAAAACTTCTATGGGCGTCTTTCCTTTTACTTCCTCAGTAGACAGACCGGTTAATTTTTCTTCAGTCTTATTCAGGCGCTGTAATGTTATTCTTTCTTCATTTTCTACGTTCAGCAGAAAAATTGCACTTTGAGAATTATCCAGTATGGTTTCATACTCTTTATTGATATTTTTTAAATCCTGTTCCAGACGTTTTTGAGTGGTTATATCCTGAAAAATTCCCACAATCTTTTCAACCTTATCATCTATAATTACAGGCGAAAGTTTACTCAATAAGTGCTTATTGCCAGCGGGTAATTTTAACTGCGTCTCGTAGGTAATACTTTGCTTTGTTTCTCTGCACTTCCGCAAATATTCCATAGTTTTATCTGCTATATCTTTCCTGAATAATTCTTCGGGAGTTTTGCCTTTTATCTTATTTTCAATTTCTGCTCCACCAATCTCACGATGATAGGGATTTACTCTTTCATAATAAAAATTCCCATCTTTTACATTAATAAGTGCTACTCCGCTGTGAAGATTGTTAAATACAGTTTCATACTCTTTATAAAGATGTTCATATCTCTTCTCTTCCTTTTTATACTCAGTTATGTCTTCATGGATTATTAAAGCACCCTGCTGGTATGGTTTAACCTTCATTTCAAACCATTTTTCCCCTCGCTCAGGACAAAATGAATATCTCTGCTTGAAAATCTCTCTTTCACCTGAAAGAACTGCTTTAATGCCCGCGGCAGCAGCCTGCGCTTCTTTTTTATGCGACGCAGATGAATTTAAAGCAACCTCTAGATAATTCACCCCGGCTCCGCAGTCCTGCAGGCATCCATTTTCAACGGCATTTTTCTCCCATTCTTTATTAACCTGAGTAATATCACCCTTCCTATCAATTATTGCAGCAATATAGGGCCAGGAATCAAAAAACTCTCCTATCTGTGGCTTATCATTCAATGATTTAATACCCCCATGATATCAGTTGGATTGGTAGAAGTTTTATTCCAGATCAATATTTTCTATCATTTTTTCTCTATATTCACTTTGTTTTTGTGGGCTGGCATTGTCCTCTTCCACCACATCTTGCGGGAAAATAATAAATTCCCGCTCAACGCTTTCCTTTTCCAGAGAAGTATTGTCTTCAACTATAGTTTTCATTTTATCCAAAAAGACTTCACTGCCTTCTAAATCCGTAAGCGGCAGCAAAAATGCATAGATATTTTCTGCCAGGAAGTATATCTGGTCTATACTCCTGATTTTACCAGTTATATTATCTTTTACACTTCTCATCTCCTCCTGTTCCAGGTTCTGAGGAAGGTAAATTTTCATCAATGTAAAGGACAGATCCGCCCTCATAGATCTATTAATTTCCATGGATAATGCTGTTTTAAGTTTATCCTTGCCACTTTTATTCAACTTTTCTGTGCTTTTTTCCGCTGATGTTTCAATATCTTTGCCTATATCGGCCAATATTTCATTAATCCTGCTTAACATATCTTTTTTATCAAAGGGCTTGACCAGATAATCCTCCGCTCCCAGGTTTATAGATTTTTTAACCAGGGTTTTTGGGCAAAGATGGCATAAAATTTAGTTTTATCATCCTGATTTTCCTGATATTCAGGTTCATATCCACCGGCACAGCTTAATATATTTTCTCGCTCTTCATCGAGAGTAAAATTTTCATAGTATGTCATTTTATCCTGGGCTGGCTTTTTTCCTGTCAGCTCACCGGGTATGAACTTGATGCCGAAGTTTAAAGCTTTCTGAGCCAGCTCGAAAGTATAATAGGTTCCATCCATTAGTAACTTTAGAAAATTAGAATCATCATCCTGTGAATCAGGATCATAATTAGTTTCAATATTATCATCTTCAACTATTTTTTCTAAAGTATCCTGGCTAAATTTCTGATCGGAATATATATTGGGTTTGAGATCATAACTTTTGATCACGCTGCAGGTCTCATTAAATTGTTCCAGCACATTGGCCACATAACCCACATTATCTTCATACTTTATGCGAAAGGTAGCATCGGGATCACTGGGGTTTTGTAAGCTATCGGAAGCTATATTTTCATTATCTTTGGGTTCAATATTGTCAGGACCATTATCATCGTCTTTGGTCTGCTCTTTTAACATTCTTTTTAAAAGCTTAAATTCTTCTGTGTCTGTAACTTTGCTGCCGGCATTTCGCCCGATTTCGAAAAGTTTTCTGTTTTGAGTGAGCAGTTTTTTAAGCTTTGACTCAGCTTCAGAATTTTTGGTCCTGTAAATAATTTCATTCTCATGATCTTCTGTAAGATAAACTTTAAATTGTTCAGGAATTAATTCCTGATAATCTTCATCCAGAATTTTTATGAACTGCTCGTTTACTCTGTAAATCAGCTCAATTCGGGAAAGCTTTCTGCAGGAAGAAGCCAGCATGAAAGAGTCAACTCTGGCCATCTCACCATCAATCTCTAGCTCTTCGGTAATCAAATCAGCCAGGGATTCTATCTCCTCCTGTATTAAATCAATACCGGTTTCTTCATAATAGTCTGTTACTCGGCCCCTAAAATTTCCAAAAGTATTGGCAGATACTTCAGGCCTTTCTTAACTGGTAAGTCACAGAACATATTGGTACTCTGTATTAAAATGAATCTGAGCTACAAGCTCTTCATCGGTGAGATTATTAAGCTCTTTTATGAGCAGCCCTCCTATGATTACATTGATAGGTGTATTGGGGCGGGAGGGCTTATCGCTGTAAAGAACGGCAAAACGTTCTTCATTGATGTCAGGAAAAATTGTATTTTGAAATTCATGAGCCCAGCTTTTACGCAAATATTCTTTTAAATACTCAGGCAGGTTTTAAAAACTATCATCAATAGACATATGTTGAGTATCATTGGTTTGAAACACGTTATCATCCTTTCTGAATCAGCAATAAGTTAATTATATCATACCACATAATCACTGATATATCAATGATTATAGCAATTTAATATGCCTGTTTTGAGGATGATAAGTGCTCAAATTTATATTGCTCTTTTGAAGAAAAAAGAGCTAATTCTATCCTTTTTGTGGGCAAACCACAAAATAAATCTGGAGCTTTCAAACTAAAATTCATTTATTTCCCTCAGCATTTTTCATCACCTCCACAAATATCTCGGCCAATTCTGGGTCAAACTGCCCCCCTGCACATTCTTCTATCTCTTCTAAAGCTTCCTCTTCGCTCATGGCATCCTTATAGGGCCTGCCCGCCGTCATAACATCGTAGGCATCCACGATGGAGATTATTCTTGATAAAAGAGGTATTTCATCACCTTTTAAACCTTTTGGATAACCGCTGCCGTTCCAGTATTCGTGATGATAAAGGATTGCCTGGGCAACTGGTGCAAACTCCTCGGTTGCCGAAGCTATTTTATAGCCCCTTTCAGGATGTTCTGTTATTATCTGCCATTCCTCCTCTGTTAAATCACCTTTTTTGGTTAAAATATTTTCGGAAATTGTAACCTTACCTATATCA